>JAFGSQ010000036.1 GCA_016934535.1 candidate division WOR-3 bacterium | reverse complement strand
AAGGAACAGATAAAGACAATTCTCGCGACTGACTGCGGATCCACCACTACGAAGGCGATTCTCATTCAGAAAGACGATAAAGCCGGGCGATACAGGCTTATCGTAAGGGGTGAAGCGCCGACTACCGTGGAATCCCCTTTTGAAGACGTCACCATAGGCGTTTTGAATTCTGTCAAGGAAGTGGAAGAACTTGTCGACAGGAAAATAATCGAGAATGACCTCATAGCAAAAGATAAATCCGAAAGCGAGGGTGTGGACATATACATTTCTACATCTTCGGCAGGTGGAGGACTTCAGATGATGGTGGCCGGGGTAGTAAAGAATATGACGGCCGAATCGGCCGCCAGAGCGGCACTCGGCGCAGGATCCATAGTCATGGATGTCATCGCGACGAACGACAAAAGACTTCCCCACCAGAGAATCGAGAGAATAAGAAACCTTAGGCCGGACATGATTCTGCTCTCTGGTGGAATAGACGGCGGGACGACAAAGCACGTCGCTGAACTCGCCGAGCTCATCGCCGCCGCAGATCCGAAACCGCGCTTCGGATCGACATTCAAGCTTCCGGTTATTTTCGCGGGTAACAAGGACGCCAGAGAAATGGTTGCAGAACGGCTCAAGGAAAAGACGGAGCTTTTCATTGTCGACAACCTGAGGCCAATACTCGAAAGAGAAAATTTAAAACCGGCCAGGGACAAGATTCATGACCTTTTCATGGAACACGTGATGGCTCAGGCCCCCGGATACAGAAAGCTTATGTCCTGGACCGACGTCAGTATAATGCCGACGCCCGGAGCTGTCGGACTTCTGATAGAGACGGTTGCTAAACAAGAGAACATTCAGGTCATAGGTGTGGACATAGGAGGAGCTACTACGGACGTATTCAGCGTTTTTGAAGACAAGTCGGAAGGAAAGCCCGTCTTCAACAGAACGGTCTCTGCCAACCTCGGGATGTCATATTCGATTTCGAACGTCATGGCGGAAGCAGGAATTCCAAACATTATGAGGTGGGTCCCTTTCAAGATGGACGAAAAAGACCTGAGGAACAGGATCCGCAATAAAATGATAAGGCCGACGACGATACCTCAGACGCTCGAAGAACTGAAGGTAGAACAGGCCATTGCGAGAGAAGCGCTCAGGCTTGCTTTCATCCAGCACAAATTTATGGCCGTCGGCCTCAAAGGAGTTCAGCAGGAGAGGACTATAGCCGACGCGTTTGATCAGGCGGCGACAGGGACTTCGCTTGTAGATATGATGAAATTAAACATGCTCATAGGCTCGGGAGGAGTTCTTTCGCACGCGCCGAGGAGAGCCCAGTCTGCCTTGATGATGATCGACGCGTTTCTGCCTGAAGGCGATACGATGCTCGCGGTGGACTCGATATTCATGATGCCGCACCTGGGAGTCCTCTCGACGGTTCATCCGGAAGCGGCAACTGAAGTTTTCGACAACGACTGCCTGATAAGACTTGGACACTGCATAGCCCCTGTGGAGAAAAAGAAGAAAAAACCTGGAAATCATTGCATCAAGATAAAATTCGAGAGCGGGAGGGAAGAATCAGTCGAATTCGGAACTTTAAAACTCTTGGAATTTCCTGAAGGCAAAAAGGAAAAGGCGATTATAAGCCCCGAAAGGAATTTCGATGTCGGAGCGGGATTTGGAAAAGAGCTCACGACAGAACTAGAAGGAGGCGTCGTCGGACTGATTGTCGACACACGCGGAAGAAGACCTTTCGAGATAGCCAAAACAGAAGAGGAGCGCGTTCAGAAGCTGACCGCATGGAATAAATCACTCAACATATACCCGGACGAGAGGTGATAAATGGCTCATGCATACACACCCGGACTTATGGTGACTCAGAGAACAGTTCTGAGAAAAGAGAGAAGACTTCCTCTGAAAGGGAAGGTACTCATTGACAAAATCAGCACCCAGGTTAAAGCCGAGGACACAGTAGCCAGGACGGAGTTGCCCGGAAATGTCCTTCCCTATAATCTCGCGGGAAAACTCGGAACAGCGGCTGGCGACGTAAAAAACTCACTGAAAGTTGAAATAGGCGGAAAAATTGAAAAAGGTCAAATCATAGCCGAGACGAAAGGTTTTATGGGACTTTTCAAGGCCTCGGCGAGGTCTCCGATTGACGGCACGCTCGAGAGTGTCTCGGACGTAACAGGTCAGGCTATTTTAAGGGAGCCACCCCAGCCTGTCGAAAAAGACGCCTATATAGACGGAAAAATCGTCGAAGTGTTCCCCGACGAAGGAGTAGTTGTAGAAACTGTCTGCTCTTTCGTCCAGGGAATTTTCGGAATCGGCGGCGAGACCAGGGGTGAAATTCTTCCGGTCGTAAACGATCCTGCCGAAGAACTGCTCGTCAGCCACATAACACCCGAATGCAAGGGCAAAATAGTTATAGGCGGTTCATTCTGTACTTCCGAAGTCATGAAAAAAGCCGCTGAAACCGGCGTCAAAGCTGTAGTCGTGGGAGGCGTGGACGACGAAGACCTCAAGAAATTCATAGGTTACGACATAGGCGTCGCCATTACGGGGCACGAAGATGTCGGACTGACTCTCGTTGTGACGGAAGGTTTCGGAAAGATAGCGATGGCGAATAAAACTTTCAAACTTTTGTCTTCCAAGAAAGGTTCAATGGCTTCGGTAAACGGTGCAACGCAGATAAGGGCGGGGGTCATGAGACCTGAGGTAATAATCCCCATAAAGCTTTCCGATGACGATAAAAAGATAGAGTTCAAAGAATCAGGTATGATGGTAGTAGGCACACTCGTCAGGATAATAAGAGAACCCCACTTCGGTTTGATAGGGGAAGTTTCGGAACTCCCAGCCGAACCCAGGCAAATTGAAACAGAGGCGAAAGTCAGAGTAGTAAAGGTCAAACTACAGGACGGTAAACAGGTGCTGTTGCCGAGAGCTAACGTAGAACTCATCGAGGAGTAGGCATGATTATTCATAGAATTGTTCCAGCGCTTGTCCTGATCTTGTGGGGATATTTGCCCCTGGTTGGGTCTCCAATATGCGTTGAAGACGTCCACGACGACGATGGCTCAGCCCTCATTGTCAGCTGGGAGCCGCCGGGCGATATTCCGGACTTTTTCATGTACAAAATATACAGGAAAGATGCGCCTGACGCCGAATACGTCCAAATAGGCAAATCCAGCGACATTTCAAATACGGTTTTTGTCGACTGCGACCCGAGGGCTCCTTTAAACGCCGGAATGACAGTTTTTTACAGAATTGTCGCTGTTGATGAGAATGAAAATGAATTGCTGGAAATAGGTTTTTCAGAAGAATTCTCGCCTTCATATTCTTTTTTCAACTCGACTAAAAAAAATACCATCATAGCTGTTGCTATTGTTTTTATCGCTTTACTAGTATTTTTAAATATTGCTAAAAAAGGAAAAAGTCTTTTTATAAGGAAAATAGCAGGTCTTGACGCCCTGGATGAAGCAGTAGGAAGAGCGACGGAGATGGGCAGATCGGTTCTCTACGTTCCGGGGCTTTCATCTATGTCTGATATAGCCACTGTCGCTTCTATAAACATTCTCGGACCAGTCGCAAAAAAAGTCGCCGAATACGAGACTAAAATTCTCGTCCCAAACAGAGATCCGATCGTCTATACGATAACACATGAAGTTGTCAAAGAGGCTTACCTTGAAGCAGGAAGACCTGACGCCTTCCAGGAAGACCAGGTCTTTTTTGTCTCAGAAAGTCAGTTTGCTTTTGTCGCCGCCGTAAACGGAATAATGATGAGGGAAAAGCCGGCGACAAACCTTTTCCTTGGTATGTTCTGGGCCGAATCGCTTCTTCTCGCCGAGACAGGAAACGCAACTGGAGCTGTTCAAATAGCAGGGACAGACTCAGTGACACAGCTTCCTTTTTTCGTCACCTCCTGCGATTACACTCTCATTGGAGAAGAACTCTATGCTGCAAGCGCTTACCTGTCACGAGATCCAGTTCTCGTAGGCACTATAAAAGCCCAGGACGTAGAAAAAGCAATGATATTGATTCTTCTCGTTCTACTTTCAATACTGGCTGTTCTGAATTTCAATTTTATCAAATCCGAATTAATGTCAAGAGTAATTATGTCAATTTTTGGATCGTGACAATGATAGAGTTTTCACATAAATCTAAAGGAGTTGGGAAATGTTTTTAAAGAGGACTCTTCCCCTTCTCGTCGTATTTCTGCTCGGCTTGGCTATGATAATCCAGTTTTTCATACCGCATCCAGTGTCGCAGACCTTTTACGACAGTATGGCAGAATGGGTGAGAATATCAGGTGCTTTTGCTTTAGTGCTCGGATTGGCCAGCTTTTTCTACGTCCATACAAGAAAAATAGCGAGAAAGAACAAAGACAGCTTCTATTCTGGTGTAGCTATTTTCTGTCTTCTCGGGATGGCAGGAGTGGGGATTTTTGGAAGAGGCGGAACAAACGGCTGGCTTTTCTCGAATCTCTACAGAAGCATCAATGTCTCTCTCGACTCGACCATGTTCTCTCTTCTTTCATTTTATATAGCTTCCGCCGCGTTCAAATCTTTCAAAGCGAGGAATGCAATGGCTTTTGCACTTTTAGTAACGGCGATAATAGTCATGCTGGGAAGGGTTTCTTTCGGGAGTTTTCTGGACGGAGTAGTTGAGTGGATCCTTGTATATCCTAATACAGCGGCTCAAAGGGGAATTACAATCGGCATAGGTCTGGGGTCAATCGCTACATCTTTGAAAATAATCCTTGGAATTGAGAGGGCGTACCTCGGGGGAGGTGACTGATGAAATTTTGGCTTTTTATGGAAAAATTGGACAGAAGATGGCTTTTTCTGCTAATCGGTTTATCTGTAATTATTCCCTCAATTACTAACCTTAGATTTCCCGTTACAACATCCCCTCCGACTCTCAACCTTTGGAATTTCGTTGACAGCCTCAAATACACCCAAAAACCGATAATAATAGTAACGGATTATTCACCTTCTACTTCACCTGAACTGCAACCCATGGCAAACGCACTCTTCAGACACGCTCTCGAAGCTGACATTCCTGTTATCCTCTATGGAGGACTTTACCCTGATGGTTACGGTTTAGCACAAATAACAGAGAGAACTGTGCTTGAAGAAATGAATTATCACTTAGCGAACGGAGACTCGATTATTTACGGGAAGGATTATGTCTTTTTACCTTTTGCTCCTGGAGGATTAGCTGTAATTGTTGGTATGGGTGAAGACCTGATCGGTACTTTTAGAATTGATGTACACGGTGATAGTTTGAAGTTTTTACCGATGATGGATAACATTAGAAGACTTGAAGACATAGGTTTGATTGTTGATATTGCAGGTTCGGCAGTATCAAGATGGTGGATGATTTATGCCGGAACAAGGTACGGAACCCCGATTGGAGTTGGAACCACTGCGGTCAGCGCTGCTGAATATTATACTTTTCTTCAAACAAGACAGTTTATTGGCATGTTAGGCGGTATGAAAGGCGCGGCTGAATACGAAGAATTAAACGCCCAGAGACTCAACATCGAAGTAAGAAAACAAGCCGGCATTGCAATGGCTTCACAGAATTTTGTTCATATACTCATAATAGTTATGGTTATACTCGGCAACATTTCCTTCTTCGTACTAAAAAAGAACAGAGAGAGGAGGCTCTGATGCACATTTCGACAAGCATTTGGGTATGGATAGCGGCTTTTCTGACGCTGACTATTTATTCCTTTCTATATAAAGACAATCCGCTCTACAGGTTTGCCGAACACGTTTTTGTCGGGGCTTCAGTTGGGTGGTCAATAGCCATTGTATGGCACATGACGGCAATACCTTATATTGCAATGCCTCTTAGAGATGCTTTTATTCAAAGTAACTGGCCCGGATTTATATATGTCGCAATACCGACTCTGCTGGGATCTCTGTATTTTTTCAGATTTTTTCCCAAACAAAGCTGGCTGGCGAGGTGGCCCATAGCTTTGATGATGGGCTATTTCAACGGTATATCAATTTCACCGAGCATTGAAACAAATATTTTTCCGCAAGTCCAGGGTACAATTTTGACGGGATTCAACCCTACAAGTCTGAATTCCTGGTGGGCACTTCTATTACTCGTTGGTGTTGTATCTACTCTTTTTTATTTCTTTTTCTCTCTGAAACACGAAGGCATCGTAGGCAAAACTTCGAGGCTCGGAATATGGTTTGTCATGATAGCTTTCGGAGCATCGTTCGGCTATACGATTATGGCGCGTGTTTCTCTTCTCATAGGCAGAATTCAATTCCTATTGCATGACTGGCTCGGAATTTTAAGATGAAGTGAAACATGAAAACAATACTCGGCGCTTTTATTTTAGTGGTGAGTTTTTCGGCAATAAACGGCGGAGTTTTCGTCGAGGACTTACCGAATGATGACGGATCTGCTCTTTTGGTATTCTGGAATCCAACTGACAATCCTGAAGCTGTTGGTTATCTCGTTTATAGAAAAGATTCTCCCGGAGAAGGTTTTTATTTTTTGGGGAGATTGAGTTCACCAGCAGAGACAGTTTTTGTCGATTGCGATCCGCGATATCCTCTCGAAGCAGGCATGAACGTTTCATACAAAATTGTTGCGGTTTCCCAACAAGAGACAGAGCTTGATGTTATTGGCGAAAGTGATTTTTTCAGTTCATCCGCTTCAATATTCAACAAAACAAAAGTGAATACTTTTCTTGCGGCGGCTTTAGCTTTTATCTTAATAGTTTATTTTATTAATTCTGCGAAGAAGGGTAAACTGCTGTTTATAAGAAAGATAGCCGGATTGGATGCCTTAGACGAAGCCGTAGGAAGAGCGACGGAAATGGGAAGACCTGTTCTTTATGTTCCCGGCCTTTCCACCATGGACGACATAGCAACCGTCGCTTCGATCAACATTCTCGGTCCGGTATCGAAAAAAGTCGCTGAATACGAATCTACAATAATAGTTCCATCAGCAGACCCGATTGTCTATACGGTGACATCGGAAGTAGTGAAGGAATCTTATCTTGAAGCGGGTAGGCCTGACGCCTTTAATTCAGATCAGGTCTTCTTCATATCCGAACACCAATTTGCCTTTGTCGCTGCGGTTAACGGTATAATGCTTAGAGAGAAACCTGCAACCAACCTATTTTTAGGAATGTTTTGGGCTGAATCCCTTCTTTTAGCCGAGACAGGAAATTCTACAGGTGCAATTCAGATAGCAGGAACCGACGCCGTGACTCAGCTTCCGTTTTTTATAACTTCCTGTGACTATACTCTGATAGGAGAGGAGCTATACGCGGCGAGTGCGTATCTATCCAAAGATCCTGTCCTCTGCGCCACCATAAAAGCTCAGGACATTGAAAAGGGGCTGATTATAGTATTACTCGTCGCCCTTTCTGCTCTTTCTGTGCTAAACCTTTTTGTTTTCAAATCTGACGTTATCTGGAGGCTTATCTCAGCATTTTTTAGGGTTGAATGATTATTTTTCATTTTAATATGTAATAATGAGTAAAGTATTGTAGTAGATTATTATGATTGATTATAGATATCAAATTTGGTGACAAATTTTTATATTTTTTGTATATTAGCAAATAACTGTGTGAGATGAGTTTTAAAGGCATTATCAAAAGGAGGAATGGACATGGATAAGTACGAAGAAATTCGCATTGATGAAGAAGTGCCGGATAATGGTGGGACGCCAGTGCAGACTTTGCCGGAATTTGTTGGTGGTTGTTTACCTCCGCCGGTAACCGCCAGTGTGTGTTACATGGTAAGATAATTTTTTGCCTTAGTTTATTTTAGATAAATAAGCTAATTTCAAGGGAATAATTTTTATTATTCCCTTGTAGTTTTATTAAAATTTTATGATTATTAAACTGATTAAAGGAAATTATTTATTT
>JAFGSQ010000035.1 GCA_016934535.1 candidate division WOR-3 bacterium | reverse complement strand
TTTGAAGACTTTTTTAACCTTTTTTTTATTATGATGAAGATATATAATTAAAGATTGATTGTGATCTGTTTGTTTAGAGGAGGTTATGTGAGAAAATATTTCACTTCGTTATTTTTATTACTTGTTCCATGTTTTTTAATCTCTTCTGATTATACACAGGGGGAAGTTCTAGTAAAATTCAAAACGGGTATGAGAGGAAGCCTTTCTTTTACAAGAGAAAGCAGTAAAATAGTATCCGGATACGCAGAACTTGACCAATTATTTACGCAATTCGGTGTTTGCAGTTTTAGGCAACTTGTAGAGAATTACAATAACGGCCAAAACTATGATTACGGACTAGACATGATCTACGTTTTGAGTTATAGCGTTCCGGAAAATCCGCGATCATTTGCCTTGTCACTCTCGCGAATTTCAGTTGTGGATTTCAGCGAACCCAACTATCTCTGCGAGGTCTATGTTCAAGGAAGTTATAATCCGTTTTTAACTCCTAACGACCCTGATTTCTCTCAACAGTGGTTTTTACCGAATATTGACGCCCAGCAAGCGTGGGATATTCAGACGGGTAACCACAATGAGAGAGTCTGCGTAATCGATGTAGGGATGGAATACTCCCATCCTGATTTAAGCGCCAACTGGATTAGAGGTTACGATTTTTACGACAACGATCCTGACCCGGACCCCGGCTTTTGGGGTTTTTTAGAGACACACGGAACGCATACTTGTGGATGCGCAGGTGCTGTCACCAACAATTCAACTGGTGTCGCTTCAATAGGTTTCGGGATAGGCATCATAGGAGTCAGAGCAGGCTTTTTGTTTTCAATTGACGAAGCCTCAGCCACACAGGGAGTATATTACGCTTGCACTACTGGAGCTTCAGTAATTTCGATGAGTTTCGGCGGTCCAGACGCCATGAATTCCCTTCAGACGGCTATCAACGAAGCATACAACAACCATGACATAATAGTTGTCGCCGCGGCCGGAAACAACGGAGACACAGTCCCTCAGTATCCAGCCAATGGTCAGAACGTACTCTCTGTCACCGCCACGAATTCAAGCGACATGAAAGCGAGTTTTTCCACATACGGTGGCTGGGTTGACGTGTCAGCACCCGGAGAAGAAATTTATTCGACGTTGCCTTCGACAGCAGGAACTTACGGCAACATGAGCGGAACTTCCATGGCGTGCCCCATAACAGCAGGATTACTCGCTTTGATGAGGTGCCAGTTTCCAACCGAGACTAATTCTCAGATAATAGCAAGATTGTTTTCTTCCGCCGATTCTCTGCCGTCAGAACCTCTTTTCGCGCAGGGTCTTATGGGTGCCGGTAAGATAAACGCCCACAGGGCGCTTGCAGGCGGCTCATCTGTTGAAGAAAATCCGGGTGTTCTCCACCCGTTTACGGTAGAGACGATTTCATTAAACCGCGGAAAAGCGGCTTTATTAATTCGAACTGGAGTTGAAATAGATATTGAAATAGAACTCTTTGACGCTTCAGGGAGAATCGTGAGAAATATTTGTGAAAAACAACTTTCCGGGGAGAAATATATAAACTTTGAGGGATTATCCTCAGGAAGTTATGTATATAGATTGGTCTCAGGTGAAAATTCACAGACAGGTAAAATTGAAATATTGAAATAGGAGGTTATGATGAAGAAATGGATAGTGGCTTCAGTAATTCTGACATTGTTATCTTTGCCGATTACGGCGTCACAAACGCACAAACCGGGCGAAGTAGTGGTTAAATTCGTGAACAGTTACAGGGGAAGCCTTGATTTTGAACTAAGAGACGGGAATCTTTATTCTGGAATCGCTGACTTAGACAGAATTTTAAGTGAAAGAGGTTTTGAAAATTTTGAAATTTTGATCTCTGACTATGATTATTTACGTAAAGTAGATTGTGGACTTGACATGATATTTATATTCAGGTCAAATTCTGACAAAGACGCTGTTGAGAGTTTAGAAGATTTCATAAAACTGCCGTATATAGAATTTGCGGAGTTGAATTATGCTGCGGATTTTTTCAAATCACCCAGTGTAACCGGATGGGAACCTTTTTATACTCCAAACGACCCATATTTTTCTAATCAATGGTTTTTAGGAAAAATAAACGCTCCAGATGCGTGGGATGTTTTTGTTGGGAATCACAATTCGATTGTGGGCGTTGTCGACGACGGATGTGAAAAGGATCATGCCGACTTGAACCCGAATTACATAACAGGTTATGATTATGTTAACAACGACAACGACCCCACTCCTCCCACCACGGCTGACAATCACGGAACTCATTGTTCAGGGCTTGCCGCCGGAGCTACAAACAACGGTATTGGTATTGCGGCCGCGAGTCACAATGTCGGCTTGATAGGTGTGAGGACTTACTATCTGTCTCAGTGTGCTCAGGGGATTTATTTCTGCTCTCAGAATAACGCGAGTGTGATTTCGATGAGCTGGGGACCCGGAAGTTCACAAATATATGCCGCTCTCGTGGACGCGCACGATAACTATGATGTTATATGCATTGGCGCAGCTGGAAATGACAATGTTTCCACCCCACATTATCCCGCGGCGTATGACAATGTCGTCGCTGTCGCTTCTTCTGGTTCAGGTGATTTGAAATCAACATTTTCTAACTATGGATCTTGGGTTGATTTAGCCGCTCCAGGAGAGGGAATGTATTCGACAGTTCCTTTCGGAACTTATGATTACATGGACGGGACTTCCATGGCCTGTCCTTTGACGGCGGGTCTTGCCGGATTGGTAAGGGTTCTCGCGCCGACTATTAGCGCTGATTCTACAAAGGAGCTTCTTAAAGCAGGCTGTGACCCTATGACAATGGATCCGTATTATAATTCGGGTCAGTTAGGAAGCGGAAGAATTAATGTTTACAGAACAATTGGAAAAGCTGGATTTACAGATTTTAAGGTTCTGAGTACTCAAGTTGAAGGACCTGGAGGATCCTTCCATATTTTACCAGGACAACAAGGGACGGTTGAAATTGTTCTTGAATGTGACACAGCGTTTAATTCTGCCGCCTCTATTCAGATTACTGCCAGTTCACCTTCACCGGCTATCACTTTCACAGACAGCATATCGGATTTTGGAAATGCTAATCCCGGAGATACAGTTTCAAATACATCAGATCCTATTGAATTCATGGTGAGTTCGTCAGCAACTGTTCAATTTGTTGAAATGGATTTTTTGATTTCAAGCAATCCCGATCCGATGAAAAATTCGTTTTCTGTCCAGTTCACGGCAGGGGGCATACCGGGAATATTAATTGTAAACGGTGATATTAATAGTAATTACATCGATAAATATACAGCTCCTTTGGATAATTTATCTCAGATATACGATGTTTGGAACCGCCAAACAGATGGACCTGTGGGGACTCTAATTAATGATTACTCAATGGTCATATGGTTTTCTGGAGATGCGACTGCAACGGACAGTGTTCTCTCGTCACAGGACATATCGGATTTATCCAGTTATATTAATGCCGGAAAAGATTTATTTATTACAGGTCAAAATATTGCCGAATATCTTGGCGGCAATAGTTTTTCAACTGATTATCTCCATGTCAATTGGATTCAGAATCTTTCCACTCCTTCTCTACAGTCAATTACAGGATCAATTTTTGATCCCCTCATGATTGCAACGGCGGGAGGACTTCCGGCCAATCAGACCTCCAGAGATGTAATTGGTGCTGTAAACGGAGGAGCTGACGCTTTTAAATACTACAACACGACTCACATCGGGGCTGTGACATATTTTCAGGGAGCCGGCAAAGTCGTGTTCTTCGGATTCGGATTCGAGGCGATTCATCCAACCGGGCCTTTCGCGCCTCCTGACAGCGTTTTAAAGAGAATTCTCGACTGGTTTGAGACGGGCGTCGAAGAAAATCCTGTGCTCGTAGGACCAGATATAAGGGAACTCTTTTTGGCGGTACACGGAAATAACATTTTCAGCTCTCAAGTCTTGTTCTCAGCCGACGTCCCAGACGAAGAAGAAGCTTCGGTCTATGTGTTTGATGTCACGGGAAGAATAGTGAAAACTCTGGCTTCTGGTCTTACGCATGGATCTCATAGAATATCTTGGGACGGAAAGGACGAGAGAGGCAATAACGTGTCCGGGGGGAACTACGTTGTTAGAATGATAGGAAGAAGAGCGTTTTCTTCTTCGAGAGTTCTTTTGGTGAGGTGAAAATCATTGATTATCGCTGAATAGATTTTCGGCGATACCTATCAAATGTCGGGGAGAAGAGGCGTTGAAATCCGCCTTTTCTCCCTTTGTGTTTTTAAAGCCCCATTGGGCGAGAACTGATTTGCACCCCGCCCTTCTTGCGGATTGAATATCAGTCCAAGCGTCGCCGACTACGGCGATCCTGTCCGTAATTGCATTTGTGTCTTTTTGAATTTTATATATCATGTCGGGTTCCGGCTTAAGCGATATTCCCATGCCGCCGGCGACGATTATATCGAAGTATTTGTAAATGTCCAGTGAGAGGAGTAATTTTTCTGTCATTGCAATTTCCTTGTTCGTGGCGATACATAGAGAAAATCCTTTTGATGTCAGGATTTCGAGGGCATCTGTAATTCCATCGTAGGGAAAGCTGTTGTCGGTGATATGTTCAATGTAATGATCTGTGAAGACTTTCTTTGCTATGGTCACTATGCCGTCGTCTTTTCCGAATCTGTCGAGTGACATCCTGATTAAATTGTCAAAACCTTGTCCGATGGACTTCATGGCTTCTTTTTTTGGGAAAGGTTTTAAACCAAATTGATTTCTCGTGTGGTTTATTGACGCTACTATATCGTCAGAAGTGTCGATCAGAGTCCCGTCGAGGTCAAAAACGATTATTGCAGTTTTGATATTTTTCTTCCTTTGAAGTTGATCTATGTTTTTTACACAGTCATCAAAAGATGATATAAAAAATTGCCGGATAAAACAATTTTCTTCGAATAATTTCTTTCCGTTGCCTGAAAGTCTGCAAATAGTTCCAAACGGACGGCGCAAATCCCTCTAATATGGATTATTAAGTTTTATATTTGAAATTGTGGGGATAATCAAAATCATTTATTGAAATTATAGATAAAATATGATTAAAATAAGGTTCACACCAAGTTTTGAAAGTCTTTCGTATATTTCTTTCAAGGAGGGGAAATGTCGCTTTTTGGGGTTGAAGATATCAGAAATGTTGTTTTAATTTCTCATCAAGGCGCGGGAAAAACGACCCTCGCGGAGTCAATGCTTTTCAGGGCGGGGGTCATAAACCGGATGGGCACGATAGACGACGGCAATACGGTCATGGATTTCGACCAGGAAGAGAAGACAAAGAAAACTTCCATAAATCTTTCAATGGCGAATTTTACCTGGAAAGAAAAGAAGATAAACATACTAGACACGCCAGGATACATAGATTTTATTTTTGAGACTATCGCCGCCGCAAAGGTGGCTGAAAGTGCTATTGTCTTGGTTGATTCAGCTTCAGGAGTCGAGGTCGGCACCGAGATAAACTGGGATAAACTCGACGAAAAAAATATGCCGAGGCTCGTGTTCATTAACCACATGACAAAAGACAACGCCGATTTTGAAAAATGCCTGTCTTCTCTCAGAGAATCTTTTCCCAAGGTGATATTCACTCCTTTTGTCCTGCCCCTGGGAAAAGGGACGTCTTTCAAGGGAGTCGTAGACACAGTGGCGAAAAAAGCGAGAATCATTGAAGGCGGAAAAGTCATCGACGCTGATGTTCCTGCGGAGTTGACCGCTAAAGTTGACGAAGCTTACAACACAATTGCCGAATCAGCGACAGAAGCCGACGAGGGGCTTATGGAAAAATATCTTGAAGGACAGAAATTGACCGAGCAAGAGATATCGAAAGGTCTCGTGGAAGCTTTCAAGAAAAACCTTTTTGTACCTGTCCTATGCGGAGACGCTGTATTAGGCGCTGGTGTGGAGGACCTTTTGAACCTCATCGTGTCTTTATCTCCAAGCCCTTCGGTTGCATACCCTATGAAAGCTAAGAAAGTTTTCGGGGATGGAGAGACGGAAATAAATATGGAATCGCCTTTCTCGGGTCTTGTTTTCAAGATGACCGCTGAACAGCATGTAGGTGAAATTTGCTACCTAAGGGCTTATTCTGGAAAAGTCTCAACCGGGTCAGAACTGTTGAACAGCAGAACCGGCAAGATGGAAAAGATAGGCCAAATGTTCTCCGTGTCGGGAAAGGAAAGGGTTGAAACCAAAGAGCTGTCGGCTGGTGACATAGCCGCGCTCGTCAAATTGAAGGACACGACTACAAACGATACTCTGTCGGACAAGAACCTTTCCGTCGAAATTGAAAAAATTAGGTTTCCAGAACCGAGCATCACTTTCGCGGTAATTCCCGAATCGAAATCTGACGATGAAAAAATGATATCAGGTCTGACTAAGATACAAAAAGAAGATCCATCCTTCAGGTTCAGATACGATTCGGAGACAAGACAGACTCTCGTCGAAGGCATGGGCGAGACGCATCTTGAAATAATACTATCGAAAATAAAAAAATCGGGGAGCAACCTGAAATTTGAAAAACCGATTATTAAATATCGCGAGACCATACGAAAAAAAGCCGAAGCTCAGGGCAGACACAAAAAACAATCGGGCGGAAGAGGACAATTCGCCGATGTGTGGATACGCTTTGAACCGACTGAGAGGGGTAAAGATTTTGAATTCAAAGACGAGATTTTCGGAGGCGCTGTTCCGAAAAACTACATCCCAGCGGTTCAAAAAGGTCTCGAAGAGGTTCGTAAAAAAGGGATTTTATCGAATTCCCTGACGGTTGATTTCAGAGCCATTCTCTTTGACGGCAGCTACCACAAAGTGGACTCTTCTGACCTGGCGTTTCAAATAGCGGCCTCTCTGGCTTTTCAAAAAGCGATTCCGGAAGCAAACCCAATATTACTGGAACCTATCGTCAGTATAGAAGTAACCATCCCCAACGAGAACACTGGGGACATAATGGGCGATATAAGCACGAGAAGAGGAAAAGTTCTCGGTATGGAGCCTTTGGGGAAATGGCAGAAAATCAAAGCTCTCGTCCCAGAGGCGGAAATGTATATGTATTCGACAAATCTTAGGTCCATAACACAGGGAAGGGGTTTTTTCACTCAAAAACTTTCTCATTATGAAGAGGTCCCGAAAGAATTGACTATGAAAATCGCGGAGGAGACCAGAAAGAGGAGGGAAGAAAATCATGAGTAACAAAACGGTTTTGATATTATTCATGTTTGGTCTTGCTCTGTCTTCCTGCGCGCCAAAGAATCCGGAAATTGTCAGCAGAGCCGTGGAATTCGCAAGGGTGGAGCTGGAAATCTGGAGAAACAGGATGCCAACCATACCTCCAACGGAACATAAAGTTGTGTGTATTTTTACCGTCAATATCGATCAAGAGTCGGTCTTTGAAGAAGCGAGATTAAAGGCGGGAATGATAAAAAACGCGAAAGGAGAGAATTTGTCTTCAGTTTCTTTCGATTCCGCTTTGATCATAACATCCAAAAGAGAAGAAGGATCGATAGATGTCAGGGCTGAAGTGGACTTTCCGGAAAAGGTGACAGACGGAGAACAGGTCATTGGTTGGCTGATGTTTTTCGTGGACGGCGTGTTGATTGAGATAGAAACACCTGTCGCCGTTGTCAAAACAGTTTATTAGTGATAGACGTCCACTGTCACCTGACACATCCTCCTCTTTCTTTTAAAAGGCAGATTGTGGTAACAAAAGCGAAAGAGGCGGGTGTAAAGATCATAATTGACAGTGTCACCGATTGGAATATCTGGGAAAGCGAGATTCTAAGAAAAGAAGAGGGAGTCTGCATAAGCCCCGGTATTCATCCGCAGTCCATCGTGGATGACGATTTTTCTCGACAAATTGCCCTTCTTTCTTCACTAGCTAAAAATTTCAGAGTAGCGGCTATCGGCGAGATAGGATACGACACGTTGAAAAACACCGCAGACCTAAAGCTTCAGAGAACTGTTTTTAACCTCCAACTGGAAATCGCCCATAGAGAACAAATACCCGTCATCATCCACTGCTTAGGCCAGTATGATCTTCTTCTTCGCGAACTCAAGGGCATGAATATTAAAGTTCCCTTGATTTTGCACAGATACAGCGGAGGAGACGGACAGGTTCGGGCATTTTCCGCTCTCGGTTGCTATTTTTCAGTTTCAGCTGATGTTCTCAATCCGAAAAATAAAAAATTGCGTAAATCGGTTGAGAGCATACCCTCTGAATTGATGCTGGCTGAAACCGATTCTCCCTATTTTTTCTTCGGCGGAAAACCCAACAGCGGTACACCTGCGCAGTTGCCTCTTGTAATTGAAGAGATTGCAAAAATAAAAAAAATGTCTTTTGAAAAGACACGAGAATTGATATATGAAAACGCGAGACGAATATTCAAGAAAAGAATTTTTTTCGAGAACTGAAAAAATATACGGTCATAAAACGATTGAACTTCTCGCCAAGACAAAAATAGCTGTCGTGGGAATTGGAGGAGTAGGATCTGCCGCTTCTGAAATTTTATGCAGGATCGGCGCTGAAAATATGCTTCTTGTTGACGACGAAGATATTGAAACTTCTAACCTTAACAGGCATTTTCAATCTTCAACGGAAAATGTCGGAAAGAGCAAGGTAGACGAAGCTGTCATGAAATTTTCCGGTATCAACCCAAAAGAAAAATTCAAGGGGATAAAAGAACATGTTACAAAAGATAATTTGTGTTTAATTGAGAATTTTGAGCCGCGCTTTGTTCTCGACGCTGTTGACTGCGTGGAGACAAAGATTTTGTTGGCAAAAATGTGCGCTGAAAGCGGAGCGGATTTTATTTCATCTATGGGAGCCGGATGGAAAAAAAATCCTCGACTGGTAAAGGTCTCTCTTCTAAGCGAGACGTCTGTCTGCCCTCTGGCGAGAAAAATGAGAAAAGAATTGAAAGGTGTTTACGACTTTCCCGTAGTGTATTCCATGGAGTCATCTTCTGGCAGAGGTTCTCCAATAGGCTCCTCCATCATTGTCACTGCGATGTTTGGACTTTTAATGGCTGATTGGCTGGTTGGACGGGTTTCCGATTGTTTTTCTGGTGGAGATTAAAAAATTTCTTACAGGTAAAAAATTTTGATATAATAAAGAAAAAGGAGTGGATATGTTGGAATTTAAAAGTATTGGTTTTGTCAACACGAGGGAAACGTTCCAAAAAGCCTACAAAAATGGATTTGCAGTTCCCGCGTATAATTTTAACAACATGGAACAGCTTCAGGCTATTATGCTCGCATGCGCTGAAACCAATTCCCCCGTCATTCTTCAAGTTTCAAAGGGAGCGCGTAAATACGCAAATCCTACGATGCTGAGGTATATGGCGGAGGGGGCTGTGAGAATGGTGAGAGACGAGATGAAAGCTTCATTCCCGGTAGCCCTTCATCTTGATCACGGAGATTCATTTGAAACTTGCAAGTCGGCGATAGAATTCGGTTTTTCCTCGGTGATGATCGATGGCTCTTCACTTCCCTATCAGGCGAATATTGAGTTGACAAAAAAAGTGGTCGATTTCGCTCATAATTTCGACATAACTGTCGAGGGTGAACTCGGGGTTCTCGCCGGCATAGAAGACGACGTCGTCGGAGAAGCGACTTCATACACGGATCCTGAAAAGGTCAAGGAGTTCGTCAAGGAGACCAACGTCGATTCCCTCGCTATTTCAATAGGCACTTCACACGGCGCTTATAAATTCAAGCTTAAACCCGGCGAACCCATGCCTGAGCTGAGATTTGACATTCTTGACGATATCACGAAAAAAATCCCGGGGTTTCCGATTGTGCTCCATGGTTCTTCGTCGGTTCCCTCTTATTACATCGAACTGATAAACAAATACGGAGGTAAACTCGAAGGCGCCGCGGGTGTCCCTGAAGATCAATTGAGAAGAGCGGCAAAATCCTCCGTCTGCAAAATAAACGTCGACACGGACGGAAGACTTGTTATTACAGCAAAAATAAGGGAAATATTGTCGAAAAATCCGGAAAAATACGACCCAAGAGATTATCTTGGTCCCGCTCGAGAAGCTTTGAAAGAGCTTCTCATTGACAAGAATGTCAACGTAATGGGAAGCGCCGGACAGGGATAAGATGAATAAAGAAACGTCTGCCATTGTCGAAGTTTTACTTCAAAACAAGGCTTACGATGTCGTTTACATTGACATCGCGGGTCTTTCAGCTGTGACTGACGGAATCATAATCGCGACGACCCTTTCCGATGTCCACTCAAGGAGCTTGATACGCAAGATTCATGAATCTTTGAAGGAATCGCAGTCAAAAACACATTTCCGAGAAGAAGGTGTCAGGAGCGGAAAATGGTCTGTTCTCGATTTCACAGATTTCATGGTCCATTTGATGGTTCCTGAGATGAGAGAATTGTATAACCTCGAAAGCATTTGGCCTGAAGCGAAAGTTACGGAGTTTGGCTGTCAACCTCGTTGACTTTTAGATAGAAAATGATATAATTTACGTTTTTTATGAAACTATACAATTTCCGGAGGATAAAATGAAGAGAACATATCAACCGAGCAGATTAAAAAGAGCGCGATCACACGGCTTTAGAAAAAGAATGAGCACCAGAAACGGAAGGAAAGTACTTTCGAGCAGAAGGGCTAAAGGAAGAAAAAGGCTTGTTCCTGAAATTGCCGGATGAGCCCCTTCGTTTACGGAAAACTCAGTAAAAAGAAGGATATAGAAAATCTTCTCTCAAAAGGACAAAGAGATTATTTTTCTTTCATAAGCATCGTTCATAAACCTTCGTCTCAGACCATGTTCAGCATCGGTTTAAGAAAAGGGATTAGAAGCGCTGTTGCGAGAAACAAACTGAGAAGAAGATTGAAAGCCTTACTGGTAAAAAACGTCTCAAGGATGACATCATGTTTCGAATTTATCGTCATAGCAAAAAAAGAAGCCGCGTATTTGGATTTCGAAGAATTGGAGAAGCAATTGACAGAAGCGATGAAAAAAGCCGGATTGGTTTGACGACGAAAGTTATCGTTCAATTGATAGAATTTTACCGCGTTTTCGTTTCTCCGATTTTTCCGCCCTCTTGTAGATATACCCCCACTTGTTCGGAGTATTCGAAACTGGCTTTCCTGAAATACGGAGTGTTGAAAGGCGCGTACTTGTCTATCAAGAGAATTTTAAGATGCAACCCTTTCTTTCCCGGGGGGTATGACCCGCTTGAATAAAATTAAGGAGCAAAATGGATTACAAACTTAGAATAATTCTGGCTATAGTGGTCTCTTTTATAGTGCTTGTTTCATGGCAATTTCTTTTCAACAAAGATAAAAAAAACCAGACCCAGGCCATCGAAGACACAGCCTCCGCCCAAACTACACCGACTTCGGAGATAGAAACGGATTCCGCGTTTATTTCCCAAAATGTGTTTTCAGACAGCGGCGCAGACCTGATTTTTACCAGAAAACCGGTTCAACCCCAATATCAGATAAGCAACGAGAACCTGACAATCAACCTCGATCTTTTGAGAGGGGCTTCAGTCGCTCAAATAAAACTTCATGATTACGGAATGGATGGAGACGAAGCAAACCTGATTCTTTTTCCTCTTGAAGACGAAACACCCCCTGAAAGGGGACTTGTTTTCACCCTAACAGAAGACAGCTCCGCTAAGACGGTTTTTTGTTCGGATTCGGTGCCTTTCGCTCTCGAGACTGCATTTGTCGAATCTGACACACAGACGCTTGTATTTTCTCAGAAAATACTGCGCGTCAAAAACACTGAATTTGATTCGCTCGTATCGGATTCGTTGGTTCAATTCTCGTTTTCGGACACAACTGAAGAAGAGATTTTCATAAAATATTCATTGCCTCCGAAAGGGTACTCTTTTCAAGTCGCCTGCTGGACAGATTTCAACAGCAGAATGAGATTCAGCTGGAACATGTCTTGGCTCGACGGAATGGCTGTAACCGAAGAAGACGGAAAAGTTGACCCCGCAAAAAACAGATTTTTTATCGCAATGAATCCAACCGGATTCAGGTATTTCAGAAAAAGCCTAAAGGACATCGCAGAGGGAAAAGAAGAATACAAAGACCCGGCGTTTTGGGCTGGCGTCGCCGACCAATATTTTATGATGGCTTTTATACCGAGAAACGACGATGGAAGCGATTTTTATTCTCCAGTTGAGTTCGTGTCCTACGCTGGAGACGACAGCCGTCACGACTACGAGACAAATGTTAGTTTTGGTCCAATTCACACAGACACCGCGAAATTTATTTGTTACACTGGACCACTCGACGAAACACAGTTGTCGAGCACCGGCTTTCACTTGGACGAGAATGTTCAGATGGGTTGGAGATGGCTGAGGCCTATCAGTAAAGTTCTATTGTGGTTTTTGAGGTTGCTGAACAGATTCATACCCAACTACGGTCTTGACATCATAATCTTCTCGTTCGCGATGAATGTAGTTTTTCTGCCGCTTTCACTTTACAGCCAGAAATCCATGAAGAGAATGCAGGACCTTCAGCCTAAACTTCAAGTTCTCAAGGAAAAACATAAAGGAGATCCAAAAAAATTAAACGAAGAGACCATGAAACTTTACAGACAGGAAGCTTTCAACCCGTTCAGCGGATGTCTTCCTCTGCTTCTTCAGATGCCGGTGTTCATGTCTCTTTACCAGATAATGAGAACCACCATAATTTTGAGAAACCAGAGTTTTCTGTGGATTCCAGACCTTTCTGCGCCTGAAGCCACCATACCGATATCCCTGCCCTTCACCTCGTCTCCAGGGATAGGGATTTTGCCCCTTTTGATGGGAGCCATGATGTTCATTCAGCAAAAAATGACAAACACGAATCCCCAGCAGAAGACGCTGACGTATATAATGCCGGTTTTCATGACTTATATATTTTTAGGATTCCCGTCGGCTATTGTTTTATATTGGGCTTCATACAATCTTTTCGGTTTGATTCAGCAATTTTATTTCAAATACAGAGAAAAGGCAAAAAAAACGGTGGAATAGAATGAACGAAAAAATTTATCAATGGATTGAAGAAAACGTAAAAGAAATTTTGAGGTTGATGGGATTTGATAGAGTTACTTTGAAAGTAAACGAAGAAGAAGAGAATTATTT
>JAFGSQ010000034.1 GCA_016934535.1 candidate division WOR-3 bacterium | reverse complement strand
GCGTTCTTGATGGGATATCCACGAATGAACCATTGCCTGCCATCCGGAGAGCCGATTTCCGCTTCCTGTGGTTGTCCGGTATCGCGCGCCAGAATTACGGGACAGCCCACGCAGGGTTCCCGGCGTTGATGCCAGATATCCCAGCAATAATGTCCGATCAACTCTTCAGATGGTCTGTTGACCGAAATGGATGCCATTTTGTTCGCCCATCGAATCCGCATATCCTTGTCGTGGTAAACAACGAGGTCCGATGTGCTGTTCAACATGAGCGCTTTTTCCTCCTCAGCGGCTTTCAGGGCCTCTTCCGCGCGCACCCGCTCGGAGATGTCCAGAAAGGCACCTACAATACCCGCGACTTGGCCGTGTTCATCTCGAAACACATCCTTGGACCAAATCACTCGATGGTCTATCCCGTTCTTGTCCAGCACCTTGAATTCATAGATTTGTCGTTTAGGGTTGTTCATCAACTCAAGATCTCTGTCATGGTACACCTGAGCATATTCGCTAGGCCAAAGCTCCATCACGGTTTTACCCTTGTAATAATCAGGTGTATATCCCATGAGTTCGGCAAATGCTTCGTTCACTCCAATGTAACGTCCCTCTCTGTCTTTGTAAAAAAGGGGAATAGGAACGGACGAAATGACCGTCGTGATAAATGAGAGCGTGGCAGCAAGACGGCCATACGCGCTTTGCATCTCATCCTCCGCCTGCTTGCGTTCGGAGATGTCTCGTGCCACATGGACGCTCCCGATCAACTTTCCTTCTTGGTCCCGCAGGGGAGTACAGGTCACCATAAAATCGCCCCCGAGCCGTTCCTCGTGAATCTCGGCTGCATGTTCCTGCTGATCCCGGAGTAGTTGGCAGTGGGGGCAGAAATCCGACGGGCAGGTTGCTCCATGCACTGCTTCGTAACAGGTCAGACCTGTCACCTCCGCCTGAATAACACCCAGTTTTTCCGCCATCGCGGCGTTCATCCAGCGAATCCTGTGCTCTGAATCGATAATACAGACAAGGTCAGGGAGAGCGTCTATCACTCGTTTCCATTCTTCTGCGGCAGGATCGCTTGTCGTGTTCACCACTCATCCTCCTGGGGCCATGAGCCTAATGTCCGCGCATCGGTCGCTTACGATTCGGCACGGCCAATAACATTGTACGACAACTTGGCTGGTAACACAACTCTTTGAAACATAGGATCTAATCGTATTTCTACTGTATCTTTACAGCATTAATTGTTCCTTGTAATTTTCGATTATTTTTCTGATTATTTTCCTGATATTTTAAAAAGAAATTTATCTTCCGCCTCAAGTCAAATACTTATACATTTTCTTCGAATTTCATAAAAGGGGAGCAGTATGGAATTTTTGCATTTATTTGATTTGATAATTATAATAATCACTTATGTTTTATATTGCATATTCAAATAGGTTTTTCGTCACAGTCCACGAATTAATACACGGTGTTTCGCCTGGGTCAAGGGCAGTCAGGATAGTTTTATGAACGCTGTTTCGTTGTTTCTTTCAGCCTTTATTTTTATAATCCTGCTGTCTTACTTGATTGAGCTTATCGTAGACCTGCTGAGAATTCGTAAGTCAAAAGAGCCCGTTCCGGATCTGTTTCAGGGTTTTTTCGACGAAGAGTCTCATCAAAAATACATCCGATACAACAGGAAAAACTCTGTATTTTCAATTTTTGAAAATACAGTTTCCACGATTGTGTTCCTCGTATTCCTGATATCAGGAGGATTCAATTACATTGACATTTTCGCCAGAAGCTTCGGATTAAACGAAATTTTCACCGGCGTCGTATTCTTTTTCACACTGTTTTTTCTTTCGTCGGCCATAAACCTGCCGTTTTCGTATTATTCAAAATTCAGGATAGAAAACGAATTCGGCTTCAACCGAACCACTCACAAAACCTTTTTTCTCGACATTATAAAAGGTCTTTCTCTCACAGTATTAATAGGTGCACCTGTTTCCGCCATGCTGATATGGTTTTTTCTGAGTTTCGGCAGTTTCGCCTGGGTGTTGGCCTGGTCTGCACTGTCTGTCTTTCAGGTGATTATGGCTGAAGTGGCTCCGGTGCTGATCATGCCTCTTTTCAACAAATTCCGACCTATAAACGACGGGGAGCTTAAGGACAAGATAACCGATTACGCTAAAAATGAAAATTTTAAAATAAAAGGCATATTTCAAATGGACGGCTCAAGGAGGACTACAAAACCGAACGCGTATTTCACGGGCATAGGCAAATCAATAAGGATAGTGTTGTTCGACACTCTTATAGAAAAACTCACGCCAAACGAAACCGTAGGAGTTTTAGCGCACGAGGCGGGGCATTTCAGAAAAAAGCACGTCTACAAAACAATTGCCGTGACAATTCTCGCAAGCGGACTGATGCTGTTCCTTCTGTCTGTTTTCGTAAAAAACTCCGCGCTGACAAAAGCTTTCAAAATTGAAACATTTTCGATTTACGCGGGAATGGCGTCTTTCGCCGTGCTATACCAGCCTGTATCATTTATTTTCAATATTGCGGGAAATTTTCTGTCAAGAAAGTTCGAATTCGAGGCCGACAGATACGCAGTCACAACAACGGAAAACAAAAAAGATTTCGCCGAAGCCCTCAAAAAGATCTACGTCACGAGCTTCGGCGATCTCAATCCTCACCCTTTCGATGTCCTTATCAATTACTCTCATCCACCAGTGATAAGCAGGCTGAGAGCACTTCAAGACAGCTGAATAATATTATTCAGCCATGGCTTCTTTGTCGTACTCTTCTTTTATTCCCGTGATTATCTCAAGAAGCTTGTCGAGATTTTCAGGATGTATTGTTACGCCTTTCTTGGAAGGTTTCCATTCACCGTCGGACTGGTAATAAGTTCTTATGTCGAGATACTTCTTCTTTTTGTATTCCTTCATCTCGATTTGTATCTGTTCCAGCGAGTTTTTTTCAATAACGTCCATTTTCAGCTCCTTTTGTATTTAATGATTTTCAATGTTTCGAGTCAAACGCAAGGTTTTTCTTCGGTGACTATTCAAAAAAAACGCTTTTTATATCGGCTCAAAAAAATTAGAATATAATGATTATTATGTTTCCTTGCAAGAAAATTTTTTTAGCGAAGTTTGTCGACGTTTCCGGACTGATTTCTCTCAAAAAAGAAATTGCCCTGGAAAAAGACATAGTCGTTCCTCTGTCGGTCCTGATAATCAGGTCCGTCGCCCTATCTGTCAAGAATTTTCCCGAGCTCCTGGGAACTCACTGTCTCGTATTCAGGAATGTGCCTGTTCCCGTAATCGCAGTCGAGGACAAAGGAGTTATCAGGGATTTTGAAAACACCGGGATATTTTCTCTTTACCAATGGTACGAAGAAACCGCTAAAACGGAAAACAAGGCTTCTCTTCTGGACAAGATAGGCTTGATAATCAATCCCTCAAAAGCCGCTCTCAAATTCGGCACGGTCCAGATATCATTCCCCGGCAGAGCCGGAGTTGACATAGCTCCGGTCGGAGGGTATTCTTCTCTCTGTTTCGGTGTCGGTACAGCGACGCCTCTTTGGGTTGATTTTGACGGCGAAAAAGAGACGCGACGCTGGTGGAGCTGGATTACTCTTTCGGCACCATCTTGCCTCGACTTTAAACAGCTCGGCAAACTCCTCCAAACCGTTGGCAACAGGATTCAGGAAGCGGAGTTTCCGGAAATAAACGGAGAGATCGAATGAAATTGCCTTTCAAATTCTTGAGAAAACTTATAAAGACAAAAAACGAAAGAGAAGTGGCGAAGATATCCCACGTCGTCGCAAAGATCAACGAAATATACGATAATCTCGAAAAAAGCGACCTGCCTTCCATGACCCGGGAATTCAGGGCTGAAATACAAAGACAAACCGGGGCTTCGACCCAGGCGGTTGACAATATAAAGCAGAAAATCAGGGCTTCTCAGGACACGCAGGAACGCGCCGAACTCAAAGAAGATCTCAAACGGCTCGAAAAACAAAGGTTCGAGATAGAAATGAAATATCTCGACGAGATCATGCCGACGGCTTTTGCCATGGTTAAAGAAGCCTGCAGGAGACTAAACGGGCGCGAAATAACGGTCATGGGGCACAAAACTCAGTGGGAAATGATTCCATACAACGTTCAGCTTATAGGCGCGACGGTCCTCCACCAGGGAAAAATTTCGGAGATGGCCACAGGAGAAGGTAAAACCCTTGTCGCCACTATGCCGGTCTATCTCAACTCCATACCTGGCCATGGAGTTCACCTTGTCACCGTCAACGACTACCTTGCCAAAAGGGACAGTGAATGGATGGGAAACATTTACACTGAACTCGGCATGACTGTCGGATGCATTCAGGGAAACATGACTTTCGAAGAAAGAAAAATACAATACTCCGCCGACATAACATACGGAACAAACAATGAATTCGGTTTCGACTATCTCAGGGACAACATAGCAATTCACCCCGACAACAGAGTGCAAAGAGGCCATTATTACTGCATAGTTGACGAAGTAGACTCGGTCCTCATAGACGAGGCGAGAACTCCTCTCATCATATCCGGTCTTGTAGAAACGGATAAAAAAGAAACGCTTTATCAGGACCTGAACCCTTCCGTTGAGAGGATAGTCCGGCTTCAGAACAATCTGCTCAATCAGCTCATATCGGAGGGAGAAAGTTTTCTCGAACAGGAAAACAGGGAGCAAGCCGGCGTTAAACTTCTCATCGCCAAGAACGGCAATCCAAAATTCAAAAGACTCATAAAACTTCAACAGAAAACCGGAATAACATCGCTTATAGACGAAACCGAGAAAAAAATCATGGCCGAAGACGGGATGAGCAAGTCGAAAAAAATGCCCTCTCTTCTCGAGGAACTCTATTACACTTTGGATGAAAAAGGACAGACAATAAACATATCGGAAAAAGGAAGAAAAGCGATTTCCCCTAACGATCCTGATTTTTTCACTCTTCCCGACATCAGCGTCAAACTGAAAAACATTCAGTCTGACGGATCCATCGCTCTTGAAGAAAAAGTAAAACGCGAAGACGAAATTCACAGAGATTACGCCGAAAAAAGCGAAAAAATCCACGCTGTAAATCAGCTCCTCAAAGCTTACTCTCTCTTCAACAAGGACGACGAATACGTGGTCGTAGATAAAAAAGTCATGATAGTGGATGAATTCACGGGCAGGGTACTCCCGGGCAGAAGGTATTCCGACGGCCTGCACCAGGCCTTACAGGCAAAAGAGAAAGTTCCGGTTGAATCGGAAACGCAGGTGATAGCGACCATCACGATACAGAATTATTTCAGAATGTACACAAAACTCTCGGGAATGACCGGCACGGCTGAAACGGAATCGAGAGAATTCCACAAGATATACGGTCTGGACGTCGTGGTCATCCCGACTAACGAACCGATACGGAGAATTGATTACAACGATAAAATTTACAAAACCCGCAGTGAAAAATTCAACGCCGTTTTAGGCGAAATCCAAAGGGTTCATGAAGCAGGCAGACCCATATTGGTCGGTACGACTTCCGTCGAGACCTCGGAGACCCTGTCGAGAATGCTCAAGCGCGTCGGAATAAACCACGAAGTCCTGAACGCGAAACAGCACCAGAGGGAGGCTGAGATAGTCGCTTACGCCGGACAAAAGGGAAAAGTCACCATAGCGACGAATATGGCCGGAAGGGGTACCGACATAAAACTTGGCGAAGGCGTTTTACTGAGTCAAAAAGGATGCCTGATTCACCACAGGGGTTCCGACAAATGCGAAAAATCAAAAGGTCAGAAAAAATGCACTGACGACATGCCGTGCGGCCTTCACATAGTCGGAACATCGAGGCACGAATCAAGGCGTATAGACAGACAGCTCAGAGGCAGGTCGGGAAGACAGGGAGATCCAGGTTCTTCGAGATTCTATCTTTCTCTCGAAGACGACCTCATGAGACTTTTCGGCTCCGATAAAATCGCGAGAATAATGGACCGCTGGGGCGCCAAAGAAGGCGAAGTAATCGAACACCCTTTCGTTAACAGAACGGTCGAGAACGCCCAGAAAAAAGTAGAAACTTTTCATTTCGACATAAGACAAAGAGTTCTGAAATACGACGATGTTCTCAACGAACAGAGAAACACTATTTACGAGATGAGAAATATAGTCCTCGAAGGGTGGGATCTCAAAGGCTTTATCAGGGATAAAAGAAACAAGGTGGCAGCTTATCTGGCTGAAACTTTTCTCATCGGAGATTCTCTTTCGTGGGATTACGACGGATTCAGGGTTGAAACAGCGAGGCACTTCGGTCCGGTTCAGATAAAACATTTCACCAGGGAATCCGATCCCGAAAATGTTCTCGAAGAGCTCATAGACTCCGCTGAAAAGACATACCAGTATCTCGAAAAAACTGTCACCGAAGACAGGATGCGGGAGATAGAACGTTTTATAAGCCTGATGATTATTGATGAATACTGGAGAAACCACCTCTACGAGATGGAGGCGCTAAGAGAAGGCATAGGACTTCGCGGATATGCTCAGAGAGACCCTCTCATCGAATACACAATTGAAGCCCAGACCCTTTTCAGCGAAATGATATTCGAAATTGACAGAGAAATAGTAAGAAGACTTTACAATCCGAGAATCCAGCCCAAAGAGAGAAAAAGCCCTCAAGCCATCCAAACAGTAAAAAAAGACTTTTCGGCAGAACCTCAGGCGACCGGAGGCGCACAAAGGCGCCCTCAAGCCCAGGCAAAACCTCAAACAGTCGTCCTGAAATTCAAACGTCCGGGAAGAAACGACACCTGTCCATGCGGAAGCGGGAAAAAATACAAAGACTGCCACGCGTCAGGCGACGGAATGCCGAAAAACCCCTCCGAGGAAAAACTGTTCAGCCTGTATTTTCAAGATCCTTCGGCTTGGGAAAAGCAAACGGGCGTCAAAATGAAAAGCAGGGTAAAATGATCCCGAACTCTGTCAGTTCGCGGTAAATCGCCTCATCGCCGCGTTCTGCTCAGCGTTTCCTCTCACCACTCTGAAGCACGTCTTGTAATTGCCATCGTACCCAAGCAAAAGTGCGACCGGATCGCCTGACATCAGTTTTTCAGACGAGTCGCAGGAACCGCCTACGACTACCCTGTAAGACCAGGTGAATTCAGGATGTTCCACGTCGCCCGATCCGTCCGGACGGTAAGGCAAAGATCTTTCGGTTTCAGTCAACTGCCAGTGCAGACCTTTCAGGTCTCTTACACCCGAGATTTTCAGGTCCTCTTCAATTTTTACAAGTTCCAGCCATTCACCGGCTGTAAAAAGCCTGTATCCTTCAGAATCCAGAATCGCCGGGTTTACCGGATTGTTCGATACATCGTACGCGTTCCCGAATCCCTCCAATTCGCTCAAATAATTGCAGAAAGAGGCGGCGTCTACAAAACTGACGTCGAAAATGTTTTCTCCGGAAATATCCTTGTCTTCGAGAGCCGAATCGTCCCTCGTCAAAGATTTGTAGAAAGAGTACTCTCCTATGGTGACAAAGCGCTTTTGCACGAAAAGTTCCCTGTTCCCGGCAAAAGAACATTTGTACATATCTAATTTCAATTCGTCCACAAAGACAGCTGACCTCTCTTCTCGTTCGGCAATTCATTTTTGAGAGACAATTCTTCCGAGCACGCTTCTCCCGCTCTGTCGCCGAGGTTTTCAATATCGGGGGAAATGAAAAGGTATATTTTCCACAAAAGTCTGTGTTTGTGTTTTAGAGCCATTATGTCCGGATTTTCAATGTCGCCGAGTTTTGCGTGCTTATTCTTGCTCACAAGCACGGTTACGTCCGCTTCCTTCAAGTACATGTCCGGCGGAGGGCAGTAAAGAGCAATTTGAGAGGGTCTCACTTTGAGCTTTTTGGCAATTTTGTTTTCCGTTTTTTTCCGCAGGGATTTAGTGTCGTAATAAAGATCCCGGGCTTTTTCGTCCGTTATGTCCCTCGTCTGATGTAAAAAACTCCTCTTGTAAAGCTTCCTGCTGTCGTATAAATCAAGAATTCTCGATGCGTCAGAATTCTTTCTATCCGTTTGCCTGATTTCGATCAGAATCTCATCGTCTCCCGAAGTCATGAACTTTTCCCCGTCAAAACCTGCGGACACGGCTTCTTCTACGGCTTTTGATATCATGACTGAAGAGGCTATTTTCGAATGATGATAGTAAACTCTTTCAGTCATGAAATACCGCGATCTGAGAAGGTTTACAGTTTCAGAAAAAGCGTCGTGTCTGAACATGCCGTCTTTGAAAAGTTCCATCACGAGATTCCCGCCGTCAATGCCGAAATACCTGAAAACGCGTAGATCGTATCCCACTTTTATCCCGCAAAAAAACGAGTCGCGGGCCAGATAATCGAGAAGGTCGGCCGAAACAGCTCCCTTTACTATTTCCGAACGGAAATGTCTGCTGTCGTCAAAAAGCAAATCTCTTACAATTTTGTCAATTCCCTCTCTTCTCAAAGTCTTTCCTATATCTCCGTCTTCCGCTATTTTACTCCACCTTTCCCGGCTGATGTCGTGCCGCGGGAATATTCTTCTTTCGTCTTCCAGCGTGTGTCCGAAAGGGATGTGAGTAATATCATGGAGCAGTGCGGCGGTTCTTACGGTCAAAATATCTTCGTCGCTGAAAACAAATCCTTTTTTTTCTATGCCGGCGATTATAAGGCTCGCGCAATGAAGACATCCGAGACTGTGGTCGAATCTGGTATGAAGAGCCGTCGGGTATACCAGATGAGCGCATCCCAACTGTTTTATTTTTCTCAGGCGCTGAAACTGCCTGGTGTCAATTATTTCAGTTTCGAGCTTTGTGAGTTCGATGTCGCCCCATACGGCGTCCCTGACAATTTTCATTTCAATTCTTCTATAACGTAGGATTTGGTTCCGAGGCCTATTTTTTCAGCATATTCGAGACATTTGAGAAAACAGGTCGAGGGATGAGCGTCATGAAATACATCTCTGCCGGTTTTCTTTGCGACAAGATCGTAACTCGCCGCGTCAATCGCAACCGGATCTGTCGAAAGAAGCCAGCCTATGTCTTCGACCATGGGATCGCCGGCGTCCGCCATGCAGTCACACTCAGGGGTGACGGACAGCAGTCCGTTTATAAAAACGGACGATTTCTCTTTTCCGGAAAGAACCGCTTTTGCGCCCTCGGCAAGTTTTTCGGCGAAATTTTCTGGTTTGACGTTCCAAAGTATTTTTATTACTCCCTCGGGGCAAGACGCAATACATTCTCCGCATCCCACGCATTTTTTCAAATCGAACACCGGACCTGTATCGTCAATCGAAACGGCTGATTCCGGACATGTTTTGACGCATTTGAAACACTTCAGGCAAGTTTTATCTTTTCTTTTTTCCGGAACCACGTCTGCGTGCATCATCTGCTTACCCGCCCTGGAAGCGCCTCCCATCGCGAGATTCTTTACGGCACCGCCGGCTCCGGCCAGTAAATGCCCTTTGAAATGCGAAAAAACAGCCAGACCGCCGGCTTTGTGAATTGCTCCGCCCACAGGAAAACTGCTGAAATGCCTGCCATTCGTTTTAATTCTGACTACGTCCCCCCCGTCAAAGCCGTCGGCTATTATCACCGGCGCACCGAGTTTATCGTGCGAGAATCCATGCTCGTAAGCCAGGTTAAGATGCTGAACCGTCTTGCTTCTTTCGCTTCTGTAAAGGACGTTGGTGTCTGTGACAAAAACATCGCCCGCGCTTTTTTTCACAGACTCAACAACTATAGCGAGAAAAGCCGACGGCAGAAAAGTAGTGTTTCCTCTTTCTCCGAAATGAACCTTCACGGCGACGGCTTCTTTTTTACTAAAGACATTCGGGATTTTTCCGGTTATCAATTTGAGGGCTTTTTCGGGATTTAAACGGCCAATTCCGGCTAAATATACTTTTGCTTTTTTCACTGCGAAATCCCGGTTTCTCCGCTTTCAAGAAAATCATAGACAAGTACGAGGCTTTCGTTTCTCACAATAAAAAACGCCTCGCCTCTTTTGCCCATACCGGAGAGTCTGAAAACTCTCTCCCAATAAGCCGTGTCCCTTTTGAGTCTGACAAGATTGTAACTGAGCACGGCTTTTTTCATTTCGAGCTCGACAAGTCTGTTTTTCAGCGAATCGTTCCTGTGTTTCATTCTTGAAATGTTAACCAAACTCTCGGGTCCCACGAAAACGGTTTTAACCGTTAAAACAACTGCCAGAACGGTTAAAACGGTGAAAAACAAACGTTTTTTCAAAACTCTATTTGAACGCCTTGGCGCCCGGATAATATGATCCGTTGCCGAGTTCTTCCTCTATCGCCATCAGTCTGTTGTATTTTTCCACTCTTTCGCTTCTTGACGGAGCCCCCGTTTTTATCTGGCCTGAGTTCACTGCAACTGCGAGGTCAGCAATCGTCGTGTCCGATGTTTCTCCGCTCCTGTGGCTTATTACTGTCGTCCAGCCGCTGTTTTTAGCCATTTCGATGCACTGGAGAGTTTCCGTCAGAGTCCCGATCTGATTAAGTTTTATAAGAACGGAATTTGCGCAATTCTCCCTGATTCCTCTTTCCAGTATTCCGGGATTGGTGACGAAGATGTCGTCACCCACCAATTGAATTTTATCCCCCGCGGCCTGTCTGAATTTCTTCCAGCCTTCCCAGTCGTCTTCGGCGAGTCCGTCCTCAATTGATATCAAAGGGTACTTTTCCATCCATGACAACCATAACGAAATCATTTCATCGGATGAGAGACTTTTATCTTCTTTTTCAAGCCTGTACGAACCGTTTTTGAATACCTCGGATGCCGCAGGATCCAGAGCTATCGCGACGTCTTCTCCGGGAATGTACCCTGATTTTTCAATGCTCTGCACTATCAGTTCCATAGCCTCTTCGTTTCGTTTGAGAGAAGGCGCCACTCCGCCTTCGTCGCCGAGTCCGACCGAATAACCTTTGTCGAATACTATTTTTACGAGAGTGTGATATGTTTCCGTTACAAACCTTATCGCTTCGGAAAAACACTTTGCTCCGACTGGAGCGAGCATAAATTCCTGAAAATCAACTCCTCCTACCGCGTGTCTGCCTCCGTTTAGGACGTTGCAAAGAGGAACGGGCAAAGTTCTGGCAAAAACTCCGCCTAAATACCTGTAAAGAGGCAGATCGCAATACTCTGAGGCGGCTCTCGCGACAGCCAGTGAAACTGAAAGTATCGCGTTGGCTCCGAGTTTTGACTTGTTTGGCGTGCCGTCAAGCTTTATCAAAGCTTCATCAACTGATGCCTGATCCACTGCGTCCATTCCGATAATTTCCTCAGCTATCTCTTCGTTCACATTTTTAACTGCCGAAAGTACTCCCTTGCCTCCGTATCTCGATTCATTGCCGTCTCTTAGTTCAACAGCTTCGTGAGTGCCCGTTGAAGCGCCTGAAGGCACGCTCGCTACGCCGATTTCTCCCGTTTCGAGCAAGCATTCCGTCTGAACCGTCGGATTGCCTCTTGAATCGAGTATTTCACGTGAGAATATTCCGGTTATCATGCTCATTTAATCCCTCCTGATTATACTAAACGCAAAAAAACATCCGCAGAAACGAAATGTTCCGGCGACGAGGAATAATAACATCATTTTTATATTCGCATAAATACATTTTTCTTGACACTTGTTGAAGCTAAGTATATTTTTCTTTTTTATTCTGATGACCGGAATATATCACAAATCCAAAAGGAGGAAGCCGGATGTCTTACATCTCAGACCTCATGAACGCAGTGGAAAAAAGAAACTCCAACGAACCTGAATTCATACAAGCCGTAAAGGAGGTTCTGGAATCTATCGAGCCCGTCCTTGACAGACATCCGGAATACAAAGATGCCGGTATCGTAGAAAGAATTGTCGAGCCCGAACGACAGATAATATTCAGAGTACCGTGGCAGGACGACACAGGAAAAATAAGAGTAAACAGAGGTTTTCGCGTTGAATTCAATTCGGCGATAGGTCCGTACAAAGGCGGTCTCCGTTTGCATCCATCTGTTTATCTCGGAATCATTAAATTCCTCGGTTTCGAACAGATATTCAAAAACGCCCTGACGGGAATACCCATGGGCGGGGGAAAAGGCGGATCTGATTTCGATCCCAAGGGCAAATCGGAACGCGAAGTAATGAATTTCTGCACAAGCTTCATGACTGAGCTTTTCAGATATCTCGGCGCCAACACAGACGTTCCCGCAGGCGACATAGGAGTCGGCGGCAGAGAGATTGGATATATGTTCGGCACTTTCAAAAAAATAACAAACCGTTTCGAAGGGGTCCTGACAGGCAAAGGATTGACCTGGGGAGGAAGTCTCGCCAGGACACAGGCTACCGGTTACGGATGCGTTTATTTCGTCGAAGAGATGCTCAAGACCAAAGGAGAGACGTACAAAGGCAAAACCGCCGTCGTCTCCGGTTCGGGAAACGTCGCGATATATACGGTTGACAAACTGTATCAGCTCGGAGCCAAGCCGGTAGCCATGAGCGATTCAAACGGATTCATATACGATCCCGACGGCATTAAACTCGACACTGTAAAACAGATAAAAGAAGTCAAGAGAGGAAGAATCAAAGAGTACGTCGATCAGCACAAGAGCGCCAAATACGAAGACAACTGGACCAACATCTGGAAAATTAAATGCGACGTCGCGTTCCCCAGCGCAACTCAGAACGAGATAGATAAAGCGAGCGCGGAAGCCCTCGTGTCTAACGGATGCATGGCGGTCGGTGAAGGCGCAAACATGCCCTCGACTCCAGACGCCGTAAAGGTTTTTATCGACAAGAAAATTCTTTTCGGTCCCGCAAAAGCCGCAAATGCCGGAGGCGTAGCGACTTCAGGTCTGGAGATGAGCCAAAATGCCGCGTTCACATCATGGTCGTTCGACGAAGTAGATCAGAAACTGCACAAGATAATGATAAACATTCACGAAGCGGCGAGAAAAGCTGCCGAAACCTACGGAACCCCCGGCAATTACGTCAACGGAGCCAACATCGCCGGTTTCGAGAAAGTCGCCAAAGCGATGTTCGATCAGGGTATTTTCGGATAGTACAAAGGCTTAAACACCTCAGAGAAAAGAGCGGTTTAAAACCGCTCTTTTTTTTTCAATAAATTCTCAGGATATCAGGTATTTCTTCGAGCGTTTCTTCAACAAAATAATCTATGAAAGCGTGACTTCTCTCGTCTTCTTTCTCTTTATCCGACTTATGTATCAGAACATCTACGGTAATCATACCCGATTTTTTAGCCGCTTCGAGTGCAGTACAGGCATCGTCAATCATCATCGCTCTTTTACCGCCGGCTGTTTTTTCCAGAATAATGGAATAAGTGAGGGGAGAATCTTTGTGCTGACAAAAAAACATCCCGTCGAAGAAATCATTAATTCCGTATTTTTCAAGAACCGGCATAACGAGTTCCTCTTTGTTTGACGTCTGCAGAAAGAGCCTCATTCCATTTTCTTTCAGCTCGAGCAAAGTTTCCTTTGCTCCTTTTATAAGATTAACATCTTCTTCGTAGGGCTTTTTGGCTATATCGAACCATTCTGCGACTATTTCCTCAGGAGTGAGTTTTATACCGAAGTTCTTTTTAAAATACAGAGCCGTGTTTTCAAACGACATGCCCTCAATCCTCGACTTAAGATCTGCGGGCACTTCAATCCCGTGTGCTCCCAAAAACTTCTCGTCTATTGATTCCCAAATCCATATTGTGTCGGCCAGAGTTCCGTCGAAATCAAAAAATATGGCGCTGATTTGTTTTTTTGTCATATAATCTCATAATCTGCTGTATTGTTTTTGCCGAAAAGCATTAATAAGTAAAAGGAAAACCACTTAATGTCAAAGAGTTTTTTTGAAGACGGCATCAGGTTTGAATGTCAGAAATGCGGGGCTTGTTGTGACGTCGAGGGCGGAGCGGTATATCTGACTGACGAGGAGATCACTGCCGTTTCTTTTTTTATGGGTATGCTTGAAGAAAATTTCAGGAAAGAATGTCTCACAAAAGACAATGAAGGACACATGATTATAAATGACGAACATCCGTCAAAATGCAGATTTTTAAAAGGAAACAAATGCATCATATATCCGGTTAGACCCATACAGTGCAGGACTTTCCCTTTTTGGTCCACCCTTCTGAGGGACGAATCCGCTTTTCAAAATCTCACATGTCCGGGAATCGGAAAAGGCGAAACAGTGCCCGCCCATATAATTGAAGAGCTTTTTATGGCACACAGAAATTTTATAGCCAAGATAAGCGGGTTGGCGTGAGAGTAAAAATTTTGTTTTCATTAGCAATTATGATTCCGTCGCTTTCATGCTCCAAAAAAGAAGTTACAATCTTCAGGGAAGAGACGTCTTTTTTTTGCATGGACACTAAAGTGAAAATAATTGTCACAGGACCGGACAGAGACACTCTGGAAAAATGCCTGAAAATCTCCTCTGAAAATCTTTCATATTTCGACTCGCTTTTTGGACCGGAAAACATTTTTCTGACGGATTCCCCTCTCAATCCTTATTCTTTTTACCTGTGGGAAAAATCATGCACCCTGATGGACATAACAGAAGGCGCGTTCGATCCCACTTTAGGAGACGTCATGCGTCTGTGGGGCGATTTTTCAGAGGAAACTTTAACACTGCCAGATTCATCTTTGCTCGAATCCATAATCGGAATCAGAAATACGGCATTTCCGGTTATTGAGAACGGCAGACTGGGTTGTACTCCGTGGAGAACTCCGGATCTAGGCGGAATTGCAAAAGGATTGGCTGTTCAAACGACCGCCGACATTTGCGAATCCCTGGGCGTTTTCGGCGTACTGATTGAAGCCGGAGGAGACATAGCCGTCAGAGGATACCGCGAAGACGGAAAAATATGGAAAATCGGGATTCAGCATCCCCGGAGCCCCGGTGAACTAATTGCAGTAATAAACCTCAACGGAAAATCAGTATGCACTTCCGGGGATTATCAGAGATTCATAATCAAAAACGGCGTCAGGTATCATCACATTCTCGACCCGTCAAATCTTATGCCTTCCCGGGGTATTGTAAGCGCAACCGTAATATGCGAAAAGGCTGAAGAAGCGGACGCGCTATCGACGGCCTTCATGATACTGCCTCCTCAAACCAGCAGAATAATCGCCGATGCAACCGGCGCAGATTTCCTTCTTGCAATAGAAACGGATGAAGGTCTTGAATTCCTGTCGTCTTCGGGCTTTGAAGAATACGTTATAGAGTGGAAAACCGAACACGGGACATTGGATTGAAAACGAAAAAAAAAGCGGAATTTTTCGAAAAACTGGACAGCGGCGCAGTGAAGTGCCTGCTTTGTTTTCACAACTGCGTCATAGAACAGGGTAAAACCGGACTATGCAAAATAAGAGGTAATATTGAAGGAACTCTTTACAACCTTGGTTACGGAAAAACCGTCTCTGTTTCTCTTGACCCGGTAGAAAAGAAACCCCTGTATCATTTCAAACCGGGATCGAACATTCTCTCTATAGCCCCTAACGGATGCAATCTCGACTGCCCTTTCTGTCAGAATCACACCATATCCCAGACCCTGGCCCGGACGGTTTACCTTTCTCCAATGGAGGCCGGCAGAATGTCAAAGCAGAACGGATCCATAGGAATAGCTTACACTTACACGGAACCTCTGGTGTGGTTTGAATATCTTCTCGACGCCGGCAAAGAAGTGAGAGACAACGGCGGCTACAATGTTATAGTCTCGAACGGTGTAATAAATCCGGAACCTTTGAAAGAATTGACTCCTTTGATTGACGGTGCCAACATAGATCTCAAGACATTTTCCAGCGACAAATACAGAAAAATACTCGGAGGCGACCTCGATTCGGTTCTACACACTATAGCCTTTCTCAAAGAAAATTCAGTTCACGTAGAAGTGACGACCCTTGTCGTAACAGGTTTTAATGACACGACAGACGAAATAGCAAAAGCGGCGGAATTTCTGGCTTCGCTGGACGACGAGATCCCCTATCACATATCCAAATATTTTCCTAATTACAAGTATACAACTCCTCCGACCGATGAAGAGGACATGATGAGATTTTACGAAGAAGCAAAAAAACGCCTGAAATTCGTTTTCTTCGGAAACGTAGGAAAAAAAATGAATTCTTACTGTCCGGACTGCGGCAACCTCTGGATTGAAAGATATCTTTTCGACTCTTCGATAAAAGGTATAACAGACGGCAAGTGCTCAAAATGCGGTAGAAAAACGGGATTTCTCATCTGACACACATCCCGACGACATGAAAAAAATCTTCAAATTGTACCCGTATCCCGCCGATTACATAATTTTTACCTTTTTTTTAGCATTGTCGGTACTTTTCCTTGTTTTGAAATTCAAACCTTCGGAGCCCGCTTTTTACGCTGTTGTTGAAACAGCCTCCGGCGAAAGGCACGTACTCAGTATGTCAACTGACACTGTTTTGAGCGTGAAAGGTGATATCGGCATGACAGTAATCGAAATCAAATCAGGCAAAGCGAGAATACTTTCCTCACCATGCCGTAACAAAATATGCGAAAAACGCGGATGGATAAAAAGAACGTGGGAATCCTCGGCGTGCCTGCCTAACGGAGTCTGGCTCTCCATATCCGGACAAAAACCGGACATTGACGCAACTACATACTGACCGTGAAAATAAAACTCGACAAAATAATTGAACTATCGGTTTTTTCGACAATAGCAATCGCTCTTCACGTTATGGAGAGTTTTTTGAACCCGACTTTTTTCAGGATCGGCTTCGGAAATGCCGTCATTCTATACCTTATCCTGAAAGGAAATCTCTCATCGGCTTTTTTTACTGTCTTGCTGAAAATCGCCGCTTCCGGGATTATTTCCGGTTCAATGCTGACTCCGGTTTTTTTGGCCGTCTGTGTGGCTTCGCTGTCGAGTTTCGCCGTTATGTGTTTTTTTGTAAAAATACCGGGGTCAGGTCCCGTTGGCGCGAGTGTGGCGGCAAGCTGTCTTCACAACGTGATTGTTTTGTTTTTTGCCGACATAATAGTCGGGGGGATCATGTCTTCCCTGTTCCCTTTCGTGTTTGCATTCAGTGTTTTAACCGGATTGATAACCGGAACAGTATCGCACATTCTGTCAAAAACTTTAAAAAACCTTGACACAAAGCCGGATGCATATAAAATAACTTTTTAAGTGGGGCTGTGGCGCAGTTGGCTAGCGCGATTGACTGGCAGTCAATAGGCCACGGGTTCGAATCCCGTCAGCTCCACCAAAAATATTTGATATTAATATGGAGGTAGCATGAAGAAATGTCTTATATGCTGTTTTTCGGTTGTACTCCTTTTGAGTTCCTTTTCTTGCGTAACTGAATCCGAAGCCGACGCCTCAGGAAAGATCAAAAGAGCTGAACTCGCTTTGAAAAACCTCAGACAGACAATGGACAAATTCTATCAGGTAAGAGGTCATTACCCTTTCCTGTCGGAAAATCTCACGTCTGCGACATACGACGCCCGCCTGACAGTTAATGACAGCGGAATTTACGTCATCTGCGAAAACAGAAGCGTATATTTGTCCTACATCAAGGACACTCTTGTTTTCAACGAATCAAGCGACAGCATCCTGTTTAAAAACAAAGAATTCCTGCTGAGAAGATGGGTATATTACCTGAGGACATCCGACAGGCATCTCATTATTGACACTCTGGACGCCTCCCTTTCTTTCGTTGAAACAGAAGACCTTTCGGCAATTCTCCGCGTCAAGGACACAAGTTTCCTGATAGCACTTCGTGACGGAGGAACAGACCGCCCCTTTCACATATACGATATTACCCCGGATAACCTTCTCGCAGTCAAAGACAGCGGAATCATAGCTTTTGTTCCGGGTGATTACGACCTGACTTTCACTTCATACTCTTACGAAGAAAAAGAAGGAGATAACAGCCTTTGGCTTTTTGACACTTTAGCCGTGATAGAAGACACTGCCGTTTTAAATGAAATAAAAGACGCGATTTCTCTCGAAGGCTTCAGTTATATAACTTCAGATCCTTACAGAAAATATTTCATATCAGCGCACTCTCCTGACCGCAACAGGACTCCGGTAACGACAAGAAAAATTGCCAAGTCTTCCTATGATTATTCCCCCGAAAATATTCAGGCGACAGACCCTTCAATATTTCGCGGAATATAAATGAAATCAACAAATCATTCCAAGCCAAGGAGATTCGGAGGAATAATGGTGAAAATATTCAAAAAATCTGGCTTTCTGCCGCTGTTTTTGTTTTTCGTGATAACGTGCCAGACAACAGGACAGGTTCTCAATGGTTCTGAAGGCTCTTTATCAGACGATGAATACGGATGTAAAAAATTCTACAATCTCGCAATAAATTACCAGCGCAGCAGATTGTGGACCGAAGCCATAGAATTTTACGAAAAAGCGATTTCATGCTCAACTGACTACACAGAAGCTTACGTCGGTCTCGGCAACCTCTATGAAGAACTCGATTCAATGGACGCGGCAAATTCGATTTGGCAGACGATGATGAGCGAGTTCCCCGATAAAATTGAAACTTACATTGAATACGCATCATATCTTTCCAAAAATGAGAACTTCGAGGAATCGGAGAACATGTACAAAAGAGCTTACACGATAGACTCGACAAATTCGACAGCCATTCTCGGATTGGCTGATATTTTGACCAAACAAGACAAATTTTCCGAAGCACTGCCGTACCTCGAAACCGCTCTCGGTTTCACCGACGACCCGGCTATTGTAATAGCCCTCAAACAGAGAATGGCTAAATGTTACGTCGGAACCGGCTGTCCCGAAAACGCGGCAAGCCTTCTCGAAGAGATACTCATCGCCTATCCCGACAGAATCGAAATACACGCATGGTTAGCCGACGCCTATAAAGGAATGCATGAATACGGCAAAGCGATCGAACACATGGAGATTCTTATACAGTCCGATTCTTCTCTTCAAAGGCTGATGGAATTCGGTTCTCTCCTCGCCGTCGCCGGAAGAACCAGCGAAGCCATCTCCCGCTTCAGGGAAGCCATAAGCAAAGGAGGAGGTCTTTCAGCCTACAAACAAGTAATAGGCCTACTCAACAATTCCGGTCAGACCTCTCTCGCGATGCAGTTCGCACAGGAAGCTTTGTCCTCGTATTCTACTGACAGCTATCTCAACGTTTTGGTCGGCACAAAGTATCAAGCCGCCGCCGTAGAGGCTTGGAACAATCAGGATTGGGACGACTGCATAGCCAATTGCGACGTAGCCATCGGATATTTCACAAACGCCACTTCAGGTTCTTACGTAACACAAGCTCAGCAGAAACTCGCCAACGTTCAGCAGTTGCGGGAAGCTGCGAGACTTAAAAAGATTTACTGATTATTATGAAAAACACGTCAAAGAATTTCAAAAGCGGATATTCAAAAAAATGGATTCTGCTCACATTTTTAATATTAATAATACTCGGTTACATTGGTTTTCAATTCATCGGAATTCCCATCCGTCAATATGAGATCAGAAAGAAAGCCGACGAAAAGATCAAATACGACGACAATGATGTCATCAAAACAAAATTGGTTCAGTTCATGAAAGAGAAAGGTATAACCGTATCTCCCGACAGCATAATCATAAGACGCAGAGGAAGCGGCGAGATTGGCGACAGCGTAGCCATCAGATTCAGCTACAAAGACAGTTGCAGGCTCTTGGGAGACGCGCTTGATATTCCTTTCAACAAGTATTTCGTATTCAACCACGAGATAGAATTAAAAAATGTAAGACAAGATGCTCCTTTACGTAACTAACTTGTTTTTTTTTCTTGTTGCGCCTTCGTAAATATTGAGATCGAAGGCGCTTTTTCTTTTCCAGACAGCCTCATCTCGCAAATATCGGCAATGGAGGACGTAGAGACAGCCGCCGGAAAAATACTCTCGTTTTATCTTTTGTCCGGCAAGCCATACGCCTCGGTGAAAGTGGATGAAATCGCCTTCGAAGAAGGAGGCGTTTCAGTTATTTTTTCAGTCGACGAAGGGCCTTACGTCACAGTGAGGGAAGTTGTCTTTGCAGGCAGTCATTCGACTTCCGAAAACTTTCTTCTGCTCGAAACCGGTCTTCCAAAAACAGAATTCCTCTTCGATTCAGAAAAAATTCTTGAAGCCGTCGAAAAATTGGATGGGCTGGGGTATGTCGTAACAGACGGAATACCCTATCTTGAATCACGAGGAAGGATTGAGTATGCTTCTCTGGTCATCCCCCTAAAAATGAGGCGATCGAACTCCGTTTCGGGATCATTTTTTTATCTCGCGGAAACTGAAACAACCGGAGGAAAGATCTACGCTCTCATAAAAAATATTGCAGGCAGGGGACACAGCCTTTCAGTAAACTGGGAAAAACCTGACGAGAAAAAAACACTATGGTCATTCACCCTTAAAACGTACTGGCTTTTTTCAAAACCAATAGATGCCGATATATATATGTCTGTCAGAAGAGAGGAGTTTTCAGACAGGCTCTCGGGCCAGGCGAAGTTCACTTACAACCTCGGCAGTTTCGGCCTCTTCACGGGCGCAGAATATGTTGAATTTTCTTCGACCGCCTACCGTTATGAAACATACAGGAACGTATCCGGAGCTTTTTTTGACCGCATAGATTACCCCAGGAACCCTGTATACGGATTCGCGGCGCTTTTAGAAATAAAAAACGGCAGATTACATTCACAAAACAGAAATTATTACGATTTTACCTGTCTTTTTTCAGCAGAACTTTTCCTTCCCCGAAAGCCTTTTACTTTCCGTGTATTTTCTGAAACTCAAGCGGTTTTGACCGACGCCGACATCCTTGATTTGAGAATACTGTACGGAGGCGAAAAAGGGCCGAGGGGCTTTTTAAAAGAGAGTATTTCAGCAGGTAAAGGATCACTTCTAATACTCGAACCCCGTTTCATCACAGGCAAGAACGGTCATTTATTCGCTTTTTTCGACTGTCTTATCTTCGAAAACATTCAGGAAAAGATAAAAAACGAAAACAGCTTCGGAGCAGGATTTTCCGCCGGAACCGGAGATGCTTCACTAAAATTATACGTAGCCGGAAACCCGCACATAAAAAATTACAGAGACGCGATTTTTTACGCCGACGTGATCTACGAATTTTAATTCCGGAGCCGGAGCTTCGGAGCATTTAAAATATTTTAGACTTCTTTTTCCTTATGCCTTCTCGAAGTGTATTTGCCGTATTCCTTTTTCATCTGAACCTGCATCTTGCTTACTGCAGAATTAAAACTTTCTTTCAAAGATTTTGTTTTTGCTTTTGAATAAAAATCTTTTCCTCTCGAATGCAGTGACAATTCCGCGACTGTGTCTACGCCGCTTTTATCTACGACTAATTTAACATTATGAATTTCCTCCGCGAACTGGCTTAGTTTGTCGATCTTCAAATCCATTTTGTCTTTTATCTTAGCGTATTCGGTTTTGAGTTCTTCGTTCCTAATCGTTACGGAGACATCCATTTTTCCTCCTTTCTGATTGACAACTCTGTGTCGCGAGAAAAAATTTCTCTCGCATTCGGCCAATCTTTTCTGTAATGCAAGCCTCTTGATTCCTTTCTCAAAGAAGCTGAGTATGCTATCAGCTCAGAAACGATAAACATATTTGTAAGTTCGGCCCCACCCACTGTAAAAACCGAATCTTCAGGTTTAAGAGTTGATTTTATCGCGTTCAGTTCTGCGAGAGCTTCGTCAAGTTTTTCCTGTCGACGGACAATGCCGCAGTTTTCCCACATTATTTTCTGAAGTTTGGTTTTTACTGCTTCAGCCTCCTTATCGCCCAATGAACAGGTTAAATTCATTACCGGACCGGATTCGGGTTCCTTAACGCTGTTGTTTCCATTAAGCAGCTGTTTGGCCGCCCTGTTTGAAAAAACGAGCGCTTCGAGAAGTGAATTCGATGCCAGTCGGTTCGCACCGTGAACGCCTGAATAAGCCGCCTCACCTGACGCGAACAGGGCCGGAATATCCGTTCTGCCGTCCAGGTCAATTTTTATTCCTCCACAGACATAATGAGCCGCCGGTACGACGGGTATAACTTTTTTTGACAGGTCCACATTCCTTTTAATGCATTCATAGTTAATGAGAGGAAATTTGGATTTAAAACGTTCTCCGGGGATATTCGAAAAGTCGAGCAAGACGTGTTTATCTCCGGTTTCAAACATGTGCGCTTGAATTGCTCTGGCGACAACATCTCTTGGAGCCAGGGATCCGAGTTTGTGAACATTTTTCATTATCTCATCGCCGGATATGGACTTGATAACTGCTCCTTCACCTCTCACGGCCTCGGATATAAGAAAAGATTTCATGTCGTCCGGTCTGTTTTCTTCGTAAAGGCTTGTGGGGTGAAACTGAATGAATTCCATGTTGCATATCGTTGCTCCCGCCCTGAAAGCCATGGCGATGCCGTCTCCTGTCGCTATTTTCGGATTAGTAGTGAACTCAAACACCTGTCCGATGCCGCCCGAAGCCATCATGACGGCGCACGCTCTTTCATCCTTCAGTCTTTTTCCCTCATTATCGAGGACCTTTACCCCTCTGCATATTCCCTCTTCGATAATAAGGTCGAAAACCATCGTTTTTTCCCTGAGTTCGATGTGTTCGTCGCTTTTTACAAGCGAGATCAGCGTTTTTTCTATTGCGTTCCCGGTACTGTCTTTCGCGTGCCAGATCCTTCTTCTCGAATGCCCTCCTTCCAGCCAGAGGTCCGGAGATCCGTCGGTCTGGGAAAATTCCACGCCAAGTGAAAACAGTTTTCTGACAAGGCCAGGTCCTTCTTCGACCATGATTTTGAGCGCATCTTCACGGCACAAGCCTTCCCCGACTCTCACCGTGTCTTCGAAATGGATGTCAAAAGCGTCGTCTTTGCCGTGGACAGCAGCAATACCGCCTTGGGCGTAATTTGTATTTGCGTCAATGCCCTCTTTTTTTGTCAGAATGAGGACGTCATATTTTCTGCTGATTTCGAGCGCAAAATAGAGTCCGGCGAGTCCAGAGCCGACAACTATTATTTTTTCTCTCACCAAACATCTCCGAGATTCTCACTCGTATACCTTTCCCAGTTAGGATGGTTGGTTTCGTTGGGATCATTGGAATAGATCAGCTCATAAAGCCCGTGGCCTGAAATGTCTGCAAAAATGTATTTCCATCCGTACCTCCAATAAACCCAGATTTCATTCGGCACGTAATGGTCGTCCGCCGGTACGATTATCCTTTCTTCCGGTCCTCCGTTTTTTATGTAAATTCTGCCTCTGTCCGATTCGTAGCCGGCTTCAAAACCGCTCGAAAAATGATTGTCTACATAGTCCATTCTCTCTGCAAACAACTCGAGGTCTTCATTAATCGGCGTCATGGGGTTTGGATCTCTTGAAATCCAGAACACTTGCGCAAAATTCTTTTTACCTTCCGCATCGAGCGATTCAAACACTTGAAGCTGTCTGACATTGAGCAAAGCTTCAATCTGAAAGTAGTATTCCTTGGCCACATCAGACATTTCCATTTCACCGATTTCAAGTGTTGTCTCAATAGGTTCCCAAATGACAGTAAATCTTTCCGTCCTTTCAAATCCGCCGGAATTGATTTTAAAAGTGTACTCTCCGTCCTTAAAATCTCCCACGGGAACATTTATCACCTTTCCGACATAAGCGTCTGATTCGACTGCGTTTATAAATGAAGTGTATTTCCATATTTGATTCCCGTCTGAGTCGGATACTGACGAAACAACGCTGACAGAATCGCTGGATTCATCGGGATAAACTTCATAATAAACGATGAGTTTGGGATTGATTAAAGTCATCTCTCTGTCGAACAGAGGATATATCAAAAGACCGTTTTTTATCAGTGCGCCGGTATCGGATGAAGCTGAGACGCTGTTTGAAAACAGAATATCCGACAGTACGGCGTTTTCTTCCAAAGGTGACGCGCGGAAAGAAATCCGTCCTTCTTTACTGCCAAAAGGTTCTGTCAAAGTGATTTTCACTGTGTAAGTTTCCGACAAGTCGAAGGAAAAATTGTCAATTGCGGAATATTTTGATTCAGTCGTGGGAATGTCCATAGGCCATGATGTTGAAAGTCTTACGCTGTCTTTGCTGTCAATCACTTCGAAATCGAGATTTACTGAGTTGAACGCAGGATTTGACGGAACGTTTATGTACATTTCAAGCCAAGTCGCACCTTTGTTGTCGAGATATCTTGATGTAGAAAGATAAAATCTTATGTCGCCCTCGGATACAAGTAAACTGCTAATTATAGTCAAAATAACTGCGCCAAACATCGAGCCACCCCCTGGGTTCTGTTAGTTTATAATTTCCAATTAAATGCTCGTCTACGAAAGTAAATTTCATTCCTCTCGAATAATAATACCATATCTGAAAGGGCCGGCTTTCAAGGGCAAATGAATAATCTTCAATCTCGTCAGGCAATCCGAGCAGGACGTAAATTTTCCCTCTGTCCGTTTTCCATCCTTTTCCGCCTTCGACAAATCTTTCGTCGGCGTATTCGATTCTCCTGTAATAAGTCTCCATGACTTCGTTTCTTTCGGTGGACGGTGTCGGATCATGCCCGTTCCAGAAATCTATCAGAAAACTCATTTTCGCCTCTATGTTTCTGGATCTAATTCTTCTAAATTCATCAGGCGGCAGGGCAAAGACCATTTCTTCAACCAATTTTTCCGTTCTCACGGAGTCAGTATGTATCCTGTCTATCACCCTCAAAGTTCTCGAGGAGGTGTCCTCGTCGTTATAAAGTGAAATTACATAAAATCCGGTGTCGGCAGGGATTCTCATACTGCATTTAAAAACATCTATACCTTGAAATTCAACCTGTTCTGCCTCGTATGTTTCGACGGTGAATCCGTTTTTTTTCAACGAGAAAGAACACGGTAAAAATGTCGAAGAGCCGTAAACCGTCACTTCTTCTCCGATTCCGAGCAAATCTCCGAAAATCACTGTGTCGTTTTTCATGAGAATCAACTCGCCTACACTGCGGACGGGTTTGTCGAGATTCACAAAATACTGCATTCTCGCGGAAGAATTGATGTCGGACAAAGTTATTCCGATTTTCCCTTTGGTGAAATCATTTACATAGAATGAGAAAACGTATTCATCTGTCACTGAACGCATAAGTGTTTTCAAGTAATCCTGCAGAGTCCATCCTCTCCTGGTGATTTCTCCATGGATCACTTCTCCTTTTTCGTCGAATACTTCGACGACAAGTCTGTATGTCGATCTGTAAATGGAATCTTCTCTTGTAAAAATCAAATCGTTTGCGCTTACCCGGAAAAAAGTGATGAATGAAAGTTTATCCCGCGTGGGTTCTCTGTAAATCTGGAAACCTGAAGAGTTTAGATCAAGAGAAATCAATGTAAAGAACAAAAAGTAAATTGCTAAATATCTCACAAATGTATTTTACCTCAAAATCAAAAAGTTTATAACAAAAATATTAGCACAGAATTTCACAATCCGTTTTTGGAACAGAACTTTTCAATTTCGTCGCAAACACGGTGTATGTCGTTGTCACTCAGTTCAGGATAAATCGGCAGGGAAAGAATTTTTTTCGCCGCATTTTCAGCTACGGGAAAATCGCCTTCATTGTACCCAAGATGTTTGTATGCTTTCAACAGGTGCAAGGCCGACGGATAATGAATTCCCGTGGATATTCCTTTTTCTGCAAGTTCTCCGGCGAGTTCGTCCCTCTTTGAGTGTTGTATGACGAAAAGGTGGTAAACCGGTAAATCTCCATCCCTCATCGATTGAGTCCACACTCCGATAGGGTCAAGTCTCTTTTTATAGGTTTGAGCCGCACGTCTTCTTTGTTCGTTCCATTTATCGAGATATCCGAGCTTAACGTTCAGTATAGCCGCCTGCATCCCGTCGAGTCTTTCGTTGAATCCCTCGATCGAATGATTGTATTTGCCTTCCCTGCCGTGGTTGCACAGGCTTCTTATGAATGATTCGGCGGAATCAGAGTTCGTGACCACAGCTCCGGCGTCTCCGTAAGCGCCAAGGTTCTTTCCGGGATAAAAACTGAAACATGCCGATTCCCCTGATTGACCCGACTTGTATTCTTTACCGCCGGCGACAATTTTAGCGCCGTGACTTTGACAACAATCCCAAATTAACTTCAGGCCGTTGTCCGAAGCGAATCCGGTCAACTCGTCAGGCGCGACCATTTTTCCGTACAGATCAACAGGTATTACGCCCTTTAATTTTTTCTTCGTATCTATCTTTTCTACATCGATGAGCAGATCGTCTTTTCTGACATCAGTGAAAATTACATCCGCCCCAGACCACGTCACGGATTCGGAAGTCGCAACGAAAGTCATTGCGGGAACGACGACTTTGTCGCCTTTACCGATACCCGCGCTTTTCAGAGCCATAAAAAGAGCCGCCGTTCCGTTAGCAGTTCCTGTCGCGTATTTTCTATTCGTGTAAACAGCAAAATTATTTTCGAAATCTTCCACATATTTACCGCCGACAAATGCCGTATCTTTTATGACGGAATAAACCGCGTCGTCAATTTCTTCTTTTATACTGTCGTATTGAGTTTTCAAATCGAGAAAAGGTATTTTTTTCATTTTTCCTCCGGTGATATAATAAACGAATAATAATTTAACACTTGCGGGAAATTTAAACAACATGCTTAGACAAAGAGCCGTTTGGTACAAATACAATCTTTTGATACTTGACCTTCTCGTTCTCAATCTGTCTTTCGTGACGGCTCAAATGATAAGATTTTCCAAATTTTACCAGCCTCATTCCTATTTTTTGGGAAATGTCCGTATTTCAGTCAGCATTGCGGTCTTCGCCTGTTTTTCGACGCTTGCCATTTTCGTATTTCATCTTTTCGGTCTTTACAAAATACAAGTTTTGACCAGCCGTTTTGAGCACATAGTCAATCTCATAAAAGCCCTGCTCGTTTCTTCTATATTTTATTCTTTCCTGAATTACATAACCAAATTAAACTACCATTTCACTGACAGCAGACTGGTGCTGATATTCTGGCCTCTGATATCGCTCGCGTTATTCCTGCTTGTCAGAGTTGTTTTGTATCCTTTTTTTCATAGATTTATGTCCAAAGCGCCGTTCAACATGAGAAGGCTCCTCATAGTAGGCGACACTGAAATCGCCGTGGAATGCATGAATGAACTTAAAAAAAACAAAGAATACGGATGCGAAGTAGTGGCTGCTCTTTCACTTGACGGCAGACAGGGACCAGACGATACGATTGAGGGCTACACGCTCGAAAAAGCAGCCGACATAATAGACAAATTCTCTCCGACCGACCTGTTTGTCGCCGTGAGGAATACTTCGACAAAAACCGCAATTTCAGTTATATCGAACCTTTATCCCTGTATCAAAAATGTTGAATTCACTTCATATCAATACGATCGCCTTGCCGACCTTATAAACACAGACAGATACGGCAGCAACCCTGTTTTTTCGCTTGGTGAATCGCCTTATTTTTTCTGGTATAAATTTTTCAAAAGGACCGCCGACTTCATATTATCTCTCATGTTCATCCTGTCGACGCTTCCTCTGCTTTTGATCGTCATCTCTCTTATAAAGCTTTCATCGAAAGGGCCGGGAATTATAACCCAGCCGCGGGTAGGAAAAGACGGAAAAATTTTCAATTTCTACAAATTCAGAACTATGAGGATGGCTGAAGACGGCGAAATAAAAAAAAGGGACAACGCGTACATAGAATCCATCGCGAACGAAAACACCGTCGTGAAAAAAATAGTCGACAAGAAAAGGGTGACCTGGATAGGAAAAATCCTCAGAGCCACGGCCCTCGACGAGACACCGCAGTTTTTCAACGTCCTGAAAAACGACATGAGCCTCGTCGGTCCGAGACCCTGCCTGGTTGCCGAATACGAAGCGTACAATGACTGGCACAAGAAAAGGTATTCAATAAAACCGGGGTGTACTGGGATATGGCAAGTTCTGAAATCAAGAGGCTTGAGTTTCTCTGACACCATCTTACTAGACCTCATATACTCGAACAGCGTCAGCCCCTGGTTGGATCTTCAACTGGTTTTAAACACTGTCTTCATAATGATTTCAGGTTCCGCAGATAAATGAAAGGCGAAAAATGATAAAAACAGCGCTCATGTCTCTTTGGGATAAAAAAGACGCCGATAAAATACTGAGCTCTCTGGCGGCTAAAAAAGTGAAAATAATAGCGACGTCGGGAACGGCAAAATTCATCAGAGAAAGAGGTTACGAAGTCACCGACGCCGGGTCCCTGACCGGTTACGGGGAAATCCTGGGCGGCAGGGTCAAGACTCTCCATCCCGTATTGTTCGCCGGGATTTTAGCGAGAAGAGACAATCCCGAAGACCTGAAACAAATTGAAGCCGCGGGTCTCGAGACTATAGATCTCGTCGTAGTAAATTTCTACCCATTTGCTGAAAAAGGCATGAACGCAGCGAGTGAAAAAGAAACTGTCGAATTCATCGACATCGGAGGCCCTTCCCTTATCAGATCGGCCGCGAAAAATCACCGCTGGGTGACAGTCTTGTCATCACCGGCGCAATATGATGAGTTTCTGGATCAGTTCGAAAAAAGCAGCGGCGGCACCGAAGAAATATTCAGAAAGAAATGCGCGGCAAAGGCTTTCAGGCTTACGTCGCACTACGACGCCCTGATAGCGGGTACTCTGGGCGGAGAATATCTTGAAGGAGAATCTTCTTTCCCGTTCACTATGTTCGGCCGCCTGAATTACGGAGAAAATCCGCATCAGGAAGGCTATTTCCTTAAAAATCCTCTCTGGGGTATTTCATTTTCCGAGCTTTCCAAAGGATTGTCCTACAACAACATACTCGACGCCGAAGCCGCCGTAAAAGCAGTCAGGCAGTTTGAAGAGCCCGCAGTGTCGATCGTCAAACATCAAAGCCTCTGCGGACTTGCCGAAGGAAAAGACTTGACCGAAACTTTTAAAAACGCTTACGAAACCGATCCGGATTCGGCTTACGGCGGCATTTTTGCCATGAACAGGAAAATAGACCTTTCTTTAGCCGAAGTAATAAATAAAACGCCTTTTCTGACGATGATAATAGCTCCCGAGGCCGACGACGATGCCAAAGAAATTCTTGCTAAAAAGAAAAAAAGAATAATCATATTGAACGGAAGCCTTTTTACGCAGGATAAAGGATATTCGGTGAAATCCGTCTCCGGGGGATTTCTTTATCAGACCCGGGACAGTTTCGAAGACACCTCTCAATGGGAAACCGTTTCCTCCGAGAAACCCGACGAAAAGACTTTCAAATCCCTCGTTTTCGCCCAAAAAGCCGTTATGTCGGTCAAATCAAACGCGGTCGTACTCGCCCAATCTTCACGCCTTGTCGGTATAGGGGGAGGAAACGTCAGCAGAATAGATTCGGTGGTTCAGGCCTGCGAAAAAGCGGGTGAAAAAGCCCGGGGTTCGGTCATGGCTTCGGACGCTTACTTCCCCTTCCCGGACAGCATAGAATATGCCAGGGAAAAAGGCGTTTACGCCGTTGTTCAGCCCGGAGGTTCCAAAATGGATTCGAAAGTGCTTGAAAGCGCCGAAAAGTGTGGTATGATTATGATTTTCAGCAAGAGAAGGCACTTCTACCATTAAAATATGTTGAGACACAGAAAAGACTTGGAAAATTTCGAAGAAAATTTTTTGGCTTCATACGCCTTTACTTCGAAAAACTCATTGGGCAGAGACCACTCTGAAAAAGAGAGCGAATTCAGAACAGCCTTTCAGCGCGACAGAGACAGGATTATTCATTCCCGGGCATTCAGGCACATGGAATATAAGACTCAGGTGTTCGTAAACCACGTCGGTGATTATTACAGGACGAGACTCACTCACACCCTCGAGGTCGCTCAGATAGCCAAATCCGTCGCAAAGACTTTAATGCTCAACGAAGACCTCACCGAAGCGATAGCACTCGCTCACGACATTGGCCACACTCCGTTCGGACACGCGGGAGAGGAAGCTCTGAAGGAACTGATGACCAAAGAAGGCGGCTTCGAACACAACCGGCAGGGACTCAGAGTCGTAGAAAAACTCGAATTCAGGACGGACAAATATTTAGGTCTCAATCTGACTGTCGAAACCCGCGAAGGCATAATAAAACACCGCAGTGAATACGACAGTCCCGAAAACGATTTTGACTCCGCTTTTCAGCCAGGTAAAAATCCTTTTCTGGAAGCGCAAATAGTCAACACGGCCGATGAAATAGCATACAACAATCACGATATTGACGACGGCTTGAAATCCGGATTAATAAATCTTTCTCAACTCAGTGAAATAGATCTTTGGAAAGACACTGTAAATGCCGTATCAGGCGGAAAGGCGTTGGACGAAAAACTCCTTCGGACTACCGCCGTCCGCGAGCTCATAGGAAGGCAGATTGAAGACGTCATAAAAACCTCGGAGAATAATATTGAATCCAGCGGCGTTAAATCTGTAGACGATGTCAGAAATTCGCACTCCTTGATCTCCTTTTCAGGCGGCATGAAAAAAGGCAACACTGTATTAAAGAATTTTCTCTACGAAAATCTATACCAGCACTACAAAGTCGTAAAAATGCAGGATAAAGCGAAAAGATTCATTGGAAGGCTCTTTGAATCCTATTTAAAAGAGCCCAAACAGCTTCCCCCCTTTCATCAGTCACGTATCGTAAACGAGGGAGAAAAAAGAGTGATATGCGACTACATAGCGGGTATGACTGACCGTTTCGCGATGGACGAATACTCCCGTCTTTTTGAACCTTTCACGAGGCTTTAAGTGGTTTATTTCAGGTTTCAGCATTTTAATTCTCAAAGGAGGTTTTTGTGAAGCACAAAAAACTGTTCATTCCGGGTCCTGTCGAGGTGTCCGATGACATATTAAAGGAAATGGGGCATTTCATGATCGGTCACAGAAGCAAGGATTATTCAGATCTTCAGGCCGAAGTCGTACCGAAACTAAAAAAACTTCTTTATACCGAAAATGAAGTATATCTCGGCACTTGTTCCTCGACCGGATGGATGGAAGGAGCTATAAGAAACTGCGCTCACAAACGCGTCCTGGCATGCGTCAACGGCGCTTTTTCAAAAAGGTGGTTTCAGATGGCTGCCCCCAATAAAGTCGATGCGGACAAATACGAGGTCGAATGGGGACACGGACACGACCCGAAGGAAATTGACAAAATGCTGTCTACCGGGAAATACGACTGCCTTTTGATAGTGCACAACGAGACTTCGACGGGAGTTATGAATAAACTGCCCGAAGTCGCAGAAGTCATGAAAAAGTACCCGGACATCTCTTTCTGCGTGGACGCTGTGTCCTCAATGACCGGCGTCAAGATAGAGGTCGACAAACTCGGAATAGATGTATGTCTGGCAGGTGTGCAAAAAGCCTTCGCTCTACCCCCCGGACTCGCTGTCGCCGCGGTCAGCAAAAAAGCTCTCGAAAAATCCGCCAAAGCGACCAACAAAGGTTATTATTTCGACTTCGTGGAATTCCAAAAGTACCAGGAGAAAAACCAGACTCCTTCTACACCGACAATTTCTCACATTTTCGCCATAAACATGCAATTAGACAAATTTTTCGCCGAAGGCCTCGACAAGCGGTTCGCCAGACATCTCGAAATGGCAACTTACGTCAGAGAATGGGCGAAAAAGAACTTCGCTCTATTCCCTCAACCCGGCTACGAATCCGTAACTCTGACCTGTATAACTAATACGAAAGGCATAAGCATAGCCGACCTGAACAAAAAACTCGGTGAAAAAGAAATGACTCTCTCGAACGGCTACGGGGACCTCAAGGAAAAAACTTTCAGAATAGCTCACATGGGCGATTTGACAATGAAAGACGTCAAAGAACTTATAACCGCTATAAACGAAATTCTCGAACTCTAAGGAGGAGACATGAAAGTCCTGATATGCGATCCCGTTGACGACAAAGCCGTCGAAAAAATCAAATCGGCAGGGATAACCGTCGAAGTCAAAACTGAAATGAAGCCGGACGAACTGATAAAAACCATCCCCGGATACGACGTCTGCGTAGTCCGATCAGCGACTAAAATCACAAAAGAAGTCGTACAAGCTGCGAAATCTTCCCTGAAACTGATAATCAGAGGCGGGGTCGGTGTCGACAACATAGACGTAGAGGCGGCAAAAGCGGCGGGAATGGAAGTCAAGAACACACCCGGAGCCAGTTCCGCTTCTGTCGCCGAACTTGCCTTGGCTCACATTTTTGCCCTTTACAGGTACATTCCAAGAGCTACATGCGGAATCAAAAACGGGAAATGGGAGAAAAAAGAACTTAAGGGAAAAGAACTCTCCGGAAAAACAATTTCCATTATCGGTTTCGGAAGAATCGGCTCTGAACTCGCCAAAAGAGCACACGCTCTCGGTATGAAAGTTCAAGCATATGATGTTGTCGAGATAAAACCTCCGTTTGCTGAAGTCATAGTACTCAAAGATATTGATGAGGCAATTTCAACAGCAGACATCATCAGCCTTCACATGCCGATGACGGAAAAAACGAAGAACCTTTTCGGTAAAGAAATGATATCGAAAATGAAAAAGGGCAGTATCCTTATAAACTGCGCTCGCGGCGGCATAATTGACGAGGCGGCGCTGGCCGAAGCTCTCAAGAGCGGTCATCTTTTCGGAGCCGGTCTCGACGTCTATGCCGACGAACCTGTCAAACCCGGCAATCCTCTTCTCGCACTCGACAACGTATCTCTGACTCCTCACATAGGAGCTCTTACGGCAGAAGCTCAGAAAAGGGTTGGCGGCGAAGTCGCGGACATTATAATCGAATACTCTAAAAAGTAAAAAAGGGGGGCTGAGCCCCCCTTTTTACAACGTCGTTCTGTCTATTCTCTTGAATCCCGAACCGAGTACATCAAAAGCGTCGTAGAGGACAATAAAAGCATTTTTGTCTATTTCCTTGACTATTTCAATCAACTGAAATACCTGATTTCTCGATATTACGCAGAAGATCATCGGTCTGTCAATTCCTGTGAAACCGCCTTCGGACTTTATCATCGTCGTTCCTCTACCGAGGGTTGAATTCAACTGCTCGTTTATGTCTATGTATTTGTCCGAAATTATGTAGGCGGTTTTTGCGATTGAGATGCCCTGCATAACAAGATCACACGTTTTAGCCGAAATAAAAAGTCCGAGAAGAGCCCAGATCAGAAGATTCAAATCCTTGAACGCCAGGCAAGCCAGAAGGATTATGACCGTGTCCACTATCATAAACCCCATTCCCATAGGCAGGCCTGTGTATTTTTTTATCAGCGCCACCGGGATGTCGGTTCCGGCAGTGGATCCTCTGTGTCTGAATATCACTCCAAGTCCTACGCCGAGCAGAACATTACCTGCAAAACAAGCAAGCACTGTCTGGTCAGTGAGTGAAAAATAGCCTTCATACTGAGGTATACTGACAAGAAATGACGGCATTATTTTTGTCGTGAAAGCGTTTCCCGGCTGAAAAAGATCGACGAAAAACGAGAGAGTAATTATGCCCCAGACTGTCTTTGCACCGAATGTTTTTCCAATGAAAATGACACCCAGAATGAAAAGAGGAATATTGAAAGCAAACATTACGACGCCAGTTTGAAAGCCGAAAAGGATGTAGAGTACTTGAGCCAGTCCGCTTATACCTCCGGGGGCTATTCTGTGAGGCACAAGATAAAGAGAAATACCGGCTCCCGCGAGAAAAGATCCCAGAACTATCCAGACCGAATCATATATGAACAGTCCGATTTTCGTCTTTTTTAAACGCTCAGAGGTCGTAATACAACTCGATTTCATAGGGGTGTGTTCTTATTTTAAGAGGAATTATTTCGTTCTTGATTTTAATTTCCTTCCAAACATCTATCAGTTCTTCGTCGAATACGCTTTCTTGTTTAAGATATTCGTTGTCGCTCTCGAGAGAGTCCAGCGAGTTTTCAAACGAGGAAGGAATCGGCAGGAATCTTCTCTGTTCTCTCGGAGGAAGTTCAAACAGGTTTTTGTCGAGAGGTCCGAACTTCGCCGGAGAAATCTTCCTTTTTATTCCGTCGAGTCCAGCCATCAGCATCGCCGAAACAGCAAGATAAGGATTACACGTGGCGTCCGGCATGCGGAATTCGATCCTTTTTTGATCTTCGGACACGGCTGATTTGGGAATCCTAATGGCTGAACTTCTGTTTGCCACTGAGAAGAAAAAGCGCGTCGGAGCTTCGTATCCTTCCACAAGCCTTCTGTAGGAATTTGTCGAAGGATTGGTAAACGCCATGACTGAAGGACCGTGAGTGCCCAGACCTGCTATGTAATGCGTCGCTTCGTCGCTCAGGTCAAAATATCCGCCGGAACAGTAAAAAATATTTTTGCCGTTCTTGTGCAGTTTCTGATGAAAGTGAAGCCCGCTTCCCGGTTCATCGAAAATCGGTTTAGGCATGAAAGTTACGGATTTTCCTCTTTTAAAACAAACGTTTCTTATTACATATTTTGATATTATCACCTTGTCTGCACATTTAACGAGACCCGGCGAAAGAGCCAGCTCGATCTCGGCCTGGCCTGCCCCTCCGACTTCGTGATGGTGATATCTGACTGCCACACCGGCTTTTTCCAAAGCGACACATATCTCAGCTCTCAAATTGTGAAGTGAATCAGAAGGGTATATGGCGTGATATCCGCCTTTATGCTTTATCCACGGTTCTGTCCTTTCTTCCGGTGAGTTCCAGTGGGCTTCAAGAGAATCGACTCCGAAGCCGAAATCGTAGGGTTCGGAAGAATAGCGGACCGAGTCGAAAACATAGAATTCGAGTTCCGGCATCCAGTGGCTCTCGTCGGCTATTCCGGATTCTTTCAAGTATTTTTCGGCTCTTTTGGCGACTCCTCTCGGGTCTCTTTTAAAAGGTTTCAGAGTGTCTGCTTCGACAATATCGCAAATGAAAGAGAGAGAGGGGATTTCGTAAAAATCGTCTATAAAAGCGGTTTCAGGATCCGGGATTACGTTGAGGTCTCCCGCTTCCAGAGAAGTAAATCCCGAACAGCTCGATCCGTCGAATCCCACTCCTTTTTCAAAAAGCGAATGCTTGACGTTGGAAACCGGCAAAGTCAAATGGTGCCATTTTCCCACCAGATCAATAAATTTGAGATCTACGAATTTAATGTTTTCTTCCTGAATCCTTTTTAAAATATCGTCAGGCGTTTTCTTCACTCCCTGATCCTGCATGGAGCCTCCTCTATATATTATTTGTGTTGTTCTATCAGAGTTTCAAGAAAAGGGTGGGGATTTTCGGGTTTTCCTACAATTTTTGCCGTCCTCATGGAGTATGCAAGTTCGATTGAAGGTCTCACCACATCTATTCCGAAACCTTTCCCTTTGAGGATTTCTTCGTAGACTTTAGTGTGAAGATCAGTGAATCCTTTTGTAAATTCTACCTCTTCTCCGTCTATGGTGATTGATCTGTAAGTTGTTCTGTTTTCCAGAGTACATGCTTGGGGCAAATCGCTTCTGTCAATCGAAAGAAACCATCTGACGTCGGCTCTTTCGAGTTCAATGCGGCCGGACATCTTGTTCTTTTCGTTAAGATAAATTCTGCTGTCCAGGGATTTGCCGAAATACCATAGAAGAAGATCGAAAAAATGAATTCCAATATTACAGACGACTCCGCCTGATTTTTCCTGGTCTCCTTTCCATGAATAATTATACCAGGGCCCTCTCGACGTGATGTATGTCAGTATAACTTTTTTTCTTTTGCCGGATATGTCGTCGTCCAACTTCTTTTTGAGTTTTAAAAGCGCTTCGTGGACCCTCAACTGCAAAATGCAGTTGACTTTTTTTCCGGTTTCCTCTTCGAGCTTCTCAAGAGCATCGAGATTGGATGGTTTCAGGACGAGAGGTTTTTCGCATATAGCATTGGTGTCAAGCCTGAGAGCCAATCTAATGTGAGCGTCGTGGAGATGATTCGGCGAGCAAATCGAAAGGTAGTGAGCCCTTTCTTCTTCAGATTTCCTTCTCAGCTTTTCAAGGTGCCTGTCGAACCTTTCAATTTCAGTGAAAAAACTTGCATCGGGAAAATACCTGTCGAGAATCCCCACTGAGTCGTGCGGATCAACCGCGGCTATCAAATTGTTGCCTGTATTTTTAATGGCTTCCAAATGTCTCGGGGCAATATATCCCGCGACTCCCGTCATAGCAAAATTCTTCATTGGCGACCTTTCGTAAGCACGTTAATTTACAGTTGATTGTTGCCAAAACACCGGACAAATATTATATTATCTAATCCTTCGCCGAGTCAAACTGCGGAGACTTTTGAGTATTAAATTATTTCACTCTGTGAGGAGATCAATGAACACTGCTCTTATAGGTTACGGTTACTGGGGGCCCAATCTCGCCAGGAGCGTCTGCTCCGTAAAAGGAGTAAACCTGAAATATATCTGCGACAAAGACGATAAAAGACTTTCTGAGGCCTCGACGAAATACCCCGGAGTCAAAATTCTAAAAGATCCGGGAGATATATTCGACGACAGCGAAATAGACACAGTGATAGTGGCGACGTCAGTCTCTTCTCACTACGAAAATGTTAAAGAAGCCCTTACGGCCGGAAAAGACGTTTTCGTAGAAAAACCGTTGACTTCTTCCTATGTCCAGGCGAAAGAACTCGTGTCTCTTGCCGAAAAAAAATCGAGAGTCCTGATGGTCGGACACACATTTCTATACAGTCCTCCGGTTCTTATGATAAAAAAATTGATAGAATCAGGAGAACTCGGAGAGATATACTTCATCTCATCCCGGAGAGTAAACCTCGGCAAACACCAAAAAGACACGAGTGTCATATGGGACCTCGCTCCGCACGATATCTCGATTTTTTCATTCTGGCTCAACACCCCGCCAAAAGTTCTTGGATCATTCGGGAACTCATATATTCTGAAAGGCATATCAGACGTCGCGTTCATTCATCTGAGATACCCTGAAAAAATCTGCGTCAATCTTGAGATAGGCTGGTTAGCGCCTTCAAAGCTGAGAAACACTATCGTGGTAGGTTCGAAAAAAATGCTGGTCTACAACGACCTTGTCAATGTCGAAAAAGTCAAGATATACGACCACGGTGTCAGCTTCAAAGACCCGGAAAGCTACGGAGAATACCAGATGAGCTACAGAACCGGAGACATATATTCTCCCTACATATCCAGCGAGGAGCCTCTACTCCTCGAAATGAATGATTTCTGCGATTCTGTTCGCGAAAGAAAACGGCCCAAAAGTTCAGGTGAATTCGCGCTTGATATAGTCAGGGTCTGCGAAGAAGCCGAAATCATGCTTGATAATAATCTAAAAAAGGGGGAACGGTGAGAATTAAAAACACGCTTGCGCTTATACTATTCACTGCAATATTTGGAACCGCGATCTCGTCGTGTTTGAAATTTGACGTTTCAAGAAGCGAACTCAGCGCCGACAGCGTCGAATATTCGATCCACACGATTGTCAGAAGCATAGACGGCGGTTCCGGAGCATACATTGAAATAGACAGCTTTTACGCTTCCAAAGCGCCTAACAACTCCGCGGATTCGATCAACCACTATACAAAATCTATGACCTACCCCGAGGGACTCGGCTACCAAATCATGATAGACACATTTATGGCTCAATACTCAAACTCTTTAGCAGAATACCCCGACATGTTCGCCTGGGAGTCTCAAATGAAAGTTTCAGTGATATTGAACAAATCCGGAATATTCAGCATGGCTTACAATTATTATGAATATACCGGAGGCGCTCACCCCAACTCATGGACATATTTCTTGAACTTCGATCTTTCAACCGGCAAACCCATCAGGTTCGAAGAAATTTTCACGAGGGATGAAATCGTCGAAATCAATAAAAGAGCAGAGATTATTTTCAGGGACACATACGGTCTCGATCCGGAGGGGTCACTCGACGAAGCCGGTTACTGGTTTGACAACGATAAATTCAGTTTAAACACCAATTTCGCCGTTCAGAAAAACTCTCTTCTATTCCTTTTCAATTCATATGAAATCGCTCCTTACGTCGCGGGACCTTCTGAAGTAGAGATACCTTACAATGAAATAGAAGACCTGATAGGAGACGATAATCCCTTAAGAAGGCTGATACTGTAAAACAAACATTCCTTTTTCCTAATTCAGCAATTTTGAAATGATACCCGAAGGATTTTTGACAGTGATTCGAAGAGGGGACTTCAACCCTCTTCTGGCATATCTTGCTGGAGTGTCGCTTCAGTGCCTTAGCCTTCTTAGAAAAAAACCTCCGAAATGGTCGGTTATAACTTTTTTCGGATTGTTAGCCTACATGATCTTCATGATGTTGTATTCTATCCTCAGCATCAACAGTGAAGTCCTTTTCAACAACATTAAATCCATTTTGATAACACAGGGTATGTCTTACGGCTTTGTTCTGGCTTTTTTATTCATGGTAATTTTTTTGAAAGAGATCGTAAAAATCATCAACGAATCCGTAATAATTTCCGTAACTCTAAGCTACCTGTTTCTGCTTTTTGAAACGCGGCATTCTTTGACCGGCTACGGTTTTGTCTTCGCGGTCATTCTGGGTCTTCTGTTCGGTTTTCTTTCTTTGTATCTTTTATTAAGTAAAAAAAAACTGCGCAATGTATATAAACTTATTTTTTACGGCTGGTACATCCTGGTCAACGGATTTTTTGCAGTCAGCTATTTTAATTATCTCGGTCTTGATTTTCAATCACTGCCCACTGCTGTCGGAAAAAGCGAAGTGCCTGTTTACAAAATGGCGGTCTTGGGAATGATAGCCGTACAGGTGCTCATGAGTTTCGGATTACTGTATTACAGTTTTATTTATTCCCTTTTTTCCAAAGACGCGAGAGATGCACTGCTTTCATACAGTGAAAAAATTTTCAGCGACGACCAGTTCGACATAAGAAATTTGGGCGTCATGACTTTTTTTCAGAGTTCCGCGTTCATACTTGTGTCTTTTTTTCTTTCCAAAATTGCTTTTGAATTCCTGGCATTCTGGATTCTGCTTTCCCCTGCCATCACGAGATTTTTTTATAAGATCTCAGCCGGATTCTTCCGCGGCTCAAGCGAAAATCGAGTTTAAAAACACTCGAATTTTACTTCGTGTGGGTCGTTACCCCTTTCTTCTTCGCGTAAACGCCAGATGACCGAAGGTGAGTTAACAGATTCGAACCTCCCTCAGAAAGTTTTGTAAACAAACCGAAAAATGTTCAATTTCAAAGAATATGCTGTAAAATATATCTTACATGGAATTTTATCTCATAACCTGGTTTCAAAGGAAAGTTTTATGCTTAACGCACTTAGGATTTTGAAAGAACTCGATTTCGAAAGAATCGCCGGAACCACAGGCGAAGAAAAAGCACGGAAAACAATCTGCGGGTATCTCGAATCTCTTGACGTTCCCTATGAACTGGAGGAATTCGATCTGACTTCATTTGAAACAGGAAAAGCTGAAATTAAAACGGGAAACGTTGCCTTCAACGCCCATCCTTTCGGCCTCAACGAATCCTGCTCTCTGGAAGGCGAACTGGTTTTTGTTGAAAATGCTGAAACAGTAAGAGTCAAAAAAAATGCCTTCAGAGGAAAAATCATCATCTCCAACACTTACTCAAGATCTCTCTCCGAAGAATTTAAAAAAGGCGGTGTAAAAGCTTTCATACTGATAGGCGCCTGCCTGAGAGAAGCCGGAAGCCTTAGCCACAGACAAAAAAATTACAGGGAAGGATACGTACCCGGACTCATGGTTGATTTTGAAACGGGAACAAAATTGTCGAAGCTTTCAGGTGAACACGTAAACATAACAATAGAACAACAGGTTTCAGCAAAAAAAGCGAAAAACATAGTTGCTCACATAAAGGGAAAAGGTCTGGACGACAATCTGACTTACGCCGTGGGTCATTACGACACAGTCTCGCGCTCTCCCGGAGCGACTGACAACGGAGGGGGAACTGTGACCCTGTTGAAAATCGCGGAACACTTTTCAAAATCTCAACCGGGCAGAGACCTGAAAATAATATGGTTCTCGGGCGAAGAACTCGGCCTTCTCGGCAGTTACAGCTACGTCAAATCTCATGAAGAAGAGATGAAAGAAAAAGCGGCTCTCGTTGTCAACATAGACGTAACGGGAGACGACATAGGCGATAATTACTATTTTGTTATAGGCACCAAGGAACTGCTCGGTTACGCCGACGGGGTTACAAGAGAAGCGGGACTCCTTTTTAAATGCAACCTCGAAATATACAGCAGTGACTGCATGCCTTTTTCGATATACGAAATTCCTTCCGTCAATCTGGCAAGATCAGGCGGAATTTCCTCTTTTCACATACACACGCCGAAAGACAGTGTAAAACACGTCTCCGGCAGGGGTCTTCAGGTAACATTAGACGCTTCACTCAACCTTCTCGAAAGAACGCTCAATTCACCTTTGTATCCTGTAAAAAAATCCATAGACAAATCTCTTAAAGAAAAAATTGAAAAATACCTGTGGCAGTCCACTTTTGAAGAGCCTAAATTGATTTGGGCTCCGGAATACAGGAAATAACCTTATATGAACTTGACAAAAAATCCAGCGAGGCGATGTAATAATTTAGATCACATTATTCCGGGGAGGACATAATTGTCTTTAAAATCTTATGTCCGTTTTGATTTGTTTTGTGAGGACCTTTTTTGGATATAGACGACAATCCTCGCGCAGAATCGGTTCGTGATTTCAATATATGCGGTTCCAAGTTTTCCTGTTTAATTATATTCCTGGTATTTTCTCTGGCAATTGCAGTACTTTCTTTCTTTATCTACACAAAAGAACGCGACCAGACGATCCGGGAAAAACACAGGGAGATTTCGGCCATTGGAGAGCTTAAGGCTTCTCAGATAAAGCAATGGCGGCAGCAGCAGATTTATATTGTCGAAATACTTGTCAGAAGTCCTTTTCTCTTGAAGGCCGTCAGCGATTTTGTGAATTCCGGAGAATATTCCCCAAACAACGATGACCTTGTTGACCAGCTAAATATCGTCAAAGAAGTGTTCGACTACACAGACGTATTAATAGTAGATACAACAGGTGTCATTCTGTTTTACTTTGCAGATGACTTACATGAACTGAACGACGAAACAAAAAAAACGATCAAAACCGCGTTGGAGTTAAAAACGCCGGTGCTGTCTGATATATACGTTTGCGCAAACGACAGCACGCATCTTGACGCTGTCGCCGCCTTCCTCGGATCTGACGGCACACCGGTTGGCTTATTAATAATTCGTAACAACGCTGAAGAATACCTGTATCCCTCCATTCAGGCGTGGCCGACCCCCAGCCGAACAGGCGAAGTGCTTCTCGTCAGAAAAGAAAACGACGAAATGGTTTTTCTAAACCATCTGCGCCGTGATAACACACACCCGCTGAATTTGAAATTACCTCTGGATTCGTCCGGGATACCTTCCGTTCAAGCCATTCTCGGAAGAAAAGCTGTCTTCATAGGGCGTGACTATTCAGGAAATGAAGTGCTCGCAGATATCCGACCAATAGACGGCTCGCCATGGTTCATCGTGACAAAAATCGACACGGGCGAAGTTTTCAGCGAACTCAATAAAACGACGTTCGTGTGGGCGCTTTTTACATTGACGTGCATATTTTTAGCCGGCGTTGTTTCATTCTTCATTTACAAGAGCAAACAAGCCGGCCTTTTGAAAAGGGTCGTCGACGCTCAAAAAATACTTCTCAAACGGGAAGAAGATTTCAAAACAATTCTTGAGGGGATGCAGGAAGGACTAATAACTGTCGATAACAAAGACGTGATCCTTTTCGTAAATCCGAAATTCTGCGAAATGACAGGATATTCAAAAGACGAACTGACAGGCAAAACCGGGAACAAATTTCTTCTCAACAAACAAGACATTGAACGCGTTTTAAAATACAACGAAGAAAGGCAGTCGGGCAAGACCGGGCGATACGAACTGAACATGATAAAGAAGTCCGGAGAACAGATCACTTTTATGATGAATGCAGCTCCGCTGAGAGGTCCGGGGGGTGAAGTAATTGGATCCCTTTCGACTTGTCTGGACATATCCGAACAGAAAAAGATGGCAAAGAGCCTCAAGGAAGGCGAATCGAAATACAGAATGCTTGTTGAAAGCATGCAGGAAGGTTTGCTTTTTGCCGACAACGACGATGTCATTCAGTTTATAAATCCGGTTTTGTGCAAGAAACTCGGTTACGAAAAAGAGGAGTTAATAGGAAAATACGGACTCGAAATTCTCCTCAGCGAACAAACCGAGGAATTAGTCAGACAACACACTCAAAAAAGGCTCGCGGGAATTTCGGATCAATATGACATAGAACTTGTAAAGAAAAACGGCGAAAAGATATTTTTCATTACTAACGCCGCCCCTTTAAAGGACTTTGACGGCAAAGTCATAGGCTCGATCGCTACATTTCTCGATATTACGGAAAGAAAAAAGGCTGAAAATGAGATAAAAAGCGCCAGGGCTCAGTTGATATCAATTTTTGACGGTATTGACCAGCCAATTTACGTCAGTGACCCGAGAACTTACGAGATTCTCTTTGTAAACAAAGCAGCGAAAACAATCTTCGGAGATTGCGAGGGGAAAAAGTGCTACGAATATTTTCAAAACCATAAATCTCCCTGCCCTTTTTGTACGAATGAAATGATTTTCGGAGAACACCTCGGAAAGTCATACATTTGGCAATTCCAAAACAATATAAACGGGAGATGGTATAATTGCACGGATAAAGCTATCAAATGGTACGACGGAAGTATGGTCAGATACGAGATAGCCTCAGACATTACAGAACTGAAGGAAGCGATAGAAAAAACAAAAGAAACGGAAGCCAAATACATTCAAGCACAAAAAATGGAAGCTGTAGGAAGGTTGGCCGGCGGCATAGCTCATGATTTTAACAACATGCTCGCCGTCATATCCGGCAACGCGGAACTGATGCTGGCTAAATCAGACAAAAACGAAATTGCAACGGACAGTCTTCGCGAGATTCTCAAAGCGAGTGAACATTCCACCAACCTGGTCAGACAGCTTCTCGCGTTCGCGAGAAAACAAACAGTGGAACCGGAAGAAGTGGACTTAAATGAGATAATTTACAATATGCTCAGCATGCTCAAAAGATTGATTGGCGAAAACATAAATCTTGTCTGGAAACCCGCGGAAAATCTTTGGAGATTGAAAGTAGATCCCGCCCAAATTGACCAGATAGTCGCGAATCTCGTAATAAATTCAAGCGACTCCATAACCGGCAAAGGCACCATTACTATCATGACAGCCAATTGCGAGTTCGAAGACGGTTACGAAGACGAGTTCAAAGATTTTCACCCGGGAAAACAGGTCATGCTTTCAATAAGCGATGACGGTTGCGGAATGGACAAAGAAATCCAGGAACATCTTTTCGAACCGTTTTTCACAACAAAACCCAAGGGTAAAGGTACCGGCCTTGGCCTTTCAATGATCTACGGAATAGTGAAACAAAACAGCGGCTTTATAAACATATACAGCGAACCCGGCAAAGGGACAAATGTAAAAATATACCTGCCCAGACATGATTCACAGAAAACAGTAAAACCGAAACCTGAGCCTTTGGGAAAGTACGACCAGACCGGTAAAACCATTCTGCTGGTTGAAGATGAAGAATCACTTCTGAATCTGAACCTGAGAATCCTGAATCTTTGCGGATATAAATCACTTTCAGCCATAAATCCCCTCCAGGCCCTCGAGATAGCCCAAACTTACGATGGGATAATTGACCTGCTTATCTCCGACGTAGTAATGCCAGATATGAGCGGCCAGGAACTCTGGGAAAGAATATCCGCCATACGCCCTGAAACAAAATGCCTCTTTATTTCAGGTTACACGGCGGACATCATAGATGACCACGGAATAATCAAAGAGGGGATCCATTTCCTGCAAAAACCCTTCAACAAAGGCAATCTTTCGGAAAAGATCAGGGAAATTCTCTCGGAATGACTTATTTCTTGCCCTTCTGATAATCGGGATAAAGTTTTTTCAGACAATCAGGACAGAGAGAATGACTGAATTCAATATCGGAATGTTCTTTCAAAAAATCCTCGACCTGATGCCAATATCCGTCGTCGTCTCTGATTTTCTTGCAACCTGCGCATATAGGCAAAAGCCCTTTTAAAATTTCTATGTTCTCGACTGTTTTTTTAAGTTCTTTTATAAGTTTTTCTTTTTCTTTCAATATGTTCGTATGTTGCGTGACATCAGTACCGACATCGAGTACTTCAGTCACTATGCCGTTTTCCAAAAGGGGGATACCGACAAGTTCTATGAAATGTTTTTTTTCTTTGATTTTGATTTCATAAACTGTTTTTGAAGTCACCTTGCCGGCCAGGTTTTTTTTAAATTCGCGAAGACCTTTTAATATCTCTTTTTTATTTAGAAGTCCGAGTTCGTAAAAACCCTTTCCTCTCGCTTTCTCAGGATCTATTCCGAACAATTTTTCAGTGTACTCATTGCTTTCAATAAACCTTCCTTTTCTGTCCAGCGTGAAAGCGACGAAAGGAAAATTCTCAAAAACCGCCGTATAATGCTCGTGAGTTTTTCTCAAAAGTGTTCGCGGATTTTGCTGTTTGCTAAAAGTTCCGATTATTTCTTCCACTTCAGCATTTTCATCATTGAATTTATTCATTTTTTTACAAAACACCTTATATATAGATTATTGATAATCGGTTAAATTATATCAATAATTTGTTATTTTGGGATTTACTTTTTTTAAAAAGACTTTATTTCAATTATTTTATAACAGTTACGCTGGTGTTAAAAATTCCCTGGTTTGTTTTCAAAGACACAAAATAAATTCCGGACGAAACAGTGGTAAAATCCGGACTTTTACAATCCCAGCAAATTGAATGAATGCCGCGCTGAAACATCATATCCGGAAACTCTTTAATCAATGCACCTGAAACGTCGTATATCTCAACATGATATGACAGATTATTTTCGCAGTATAATTCAATTACGACATTCATCGTTTCAGGCATCCAACTCGCTCGGATCGGATTTGAGCCATAAATTCCCGTTTTAATTTCATCCACCGGCTCTTCAACTGCCGTACCGAATCCGTTTTCATACCACTTAATCATATTCCCGGTATTGGCTCCGGCAATTATATCAGGCATTCCGTCTTGATTTAAATCACCCGTAGCCAACGCCCAAGCACCCGACAGATTGTAATCCAGGTAATAAGCCTCCCAGTAAGTATCAGGAAGAATTATTGTTTTAATCCAGACCACAAGATCACTCGATGAATATGCCGTGCCTATAATGTCAGGATAACTGTCTGTGTCGAGTTTTTCAGGTTTAACACCGAGAGCCGCTGAGAACCCGCCCTGAATGATCTCTTTTTCCCACTCTATCGAATCTCCCATAGTGTTATACCAAACTGCTATTTGATTGTCGGTGAAAGCTGCTCCGAGAATATCAGGTTTTCCGTCCTGATCCATGTCTGCCGTTCTTACCATGTGAGCGCCTCTGAAGTTATTCTCGACTGAATGCTCTGTCCATCCAACCGGGATTTGTCCGTTGTTTTCCCACCATAATATGGTATTGCTCGTCGCACCGCATGCTATAACGTCCAAGTCCGAATCCCCGTCCAAATCGACGCAATTAACAGATCTTCCACCCGCTATATTCCCGCCGAAAGCCAGCTCTGTCCATAATATCGGATTCCCTCCGTCGTTTCTCCACCATCTTATCCCAGATGAACCTGCGCTGGCGCCTATTACGTCCATGTCTCCGTCGGCATCTATATCATAAGTCCATACTTCGTGAGCCTGAATAAAACTGTCACTGAGAATTTGCTTTGTCCAACCCGAAAGAGTGTCATTCTTGAAAAATGCGATTTCATTAGCGTACCAACCCGAAGAAACTATATCTGGCAAGGAATCCCCGTCAATAAAACCTGCCATGGCAAAAGAAGCTCCCGAAATATTTGAAGCGACTTCCTCTCTGCTCCATGTTGGAGGATTTCCACCTTCGTTCGTCCACAAAAAAATTTGCCCCGGAGACCATGAGGTTCCGATGACATCGTTTAATCCGTCCCTGTTGAAGTCGTAAACGAAAAGACTTGAGGGAGCAGTAATTGAATAGTCAAAAATCCGCGGCATGAATTGAGAAAAAAGACAATTCGTGGCAAACACCAAAACGGCAACAAAAGCGACTTTTTTGAAAGAACCCCACATACCACACCTCCCATGTTTGATATCGAATTTTATAATATAATTAATATTTTTTAAATAAGAATTTTATTATTTTTCTATAAAAAATGATTTTTCATGAAAAAGAGAGTATTTTCTTTTGTACTCATCTTCTGTAATTCCATTTTCAACTTCTTCTCCTGCCCCTGCAGATATCCAAATCGTGGTGATTATCTTTTTCTTTCATACTTTCGCGTCAATTCGTGTGACGATATTTTGAATCATCGATTCAAAAATTGGAT
>JAFGSQ010000033.1 GCA_016934535.1 candidate division WOR-3 bacterium | reverse complement strand
TCACCGATGTAGACTATGTCCGGATTAGTCGGGCTAATCCATGTCTGACCGAAATACCAGCCGAAGCTTGAGAAAGATGAGAGACCGGGGCTGACCAGCCGCGATTCCCAAGAAGTTCCTCCATTCGTCGTGCGCCAAATCCCAAGAAAATCCCCGGGATGGTTTACGTAGCTGGCATATACAATGTCTGGATTTGAAGGAGCCAAAGCGAGGCCAATTCTGCCGTTTGTCGGAGAATCCGCAGGAAGTCCGTTGGTCAATTTTGTCCACGTCTCCCCTCCGTCTGTTGATTTCCAGATACCAGTTCCCATGCCGCCGACGTTTCTGTAATCCGGTTTTCTTATTCTCTGCCACATGGCGGCGTATAAAATATTTGGATTCTGTGGATTTATAACGACGTCTATACAGCCTGTAGTGTCATTGACATATAGCTTCCTCTCCCAGGTAGAACCGCCGTCAGTGCTTCTGTAAAGGCCCCTTTCGGAATTAACTCCGAAAAGTGAACCCATCACCGCGACATAGATTCTGTTCGAATCTACCGGGCTGACTCTAATCCTGCCAATGTGCCTGGAGTGTTCCAGACCGAGAAACTGCCACGTAGCGCCTCCGTCTGTGCTCATGTACAAACCTGTTCCTTCGTAAGAGTCTCCGCTCGAGTTGGCCTCGCCGGTTCCGAAATAGACCTTTTGGGAATTTTGCGGATCTAGTTCCAGAGCGCCAACTGAAAGATTCGGCACGTCCTGGGAGACGAAATCCCAGGTGTAACCGCAGTCAGTTGACTTCAATATGCCGCCGAGCGCCGCTCCGGCGTATATAAGGTTTGTGTCTGTCGGGTGGACCAATACATCGGTTATTCTTCCGCCTACGTTAGTCGGCCCGGCCTGCGTGACCGTGAAATAGTCGGCATTGGAAGTGGCTCTTCTCAAATCCATGGCTCGGTTTAAAGCATTCATATAGCCATCAAAAGGTATCTCTTCATAAGGATACGCCCTTGAAAGAGTGAACCATTCCGTGGGTTTTTTACTGGTGTCGCCCCCCCTCATTTTTTTCTTGTATTCAGCGAATCTCTCCGGGGTGCTCTCAGTCAGTTCAAATTCAGTCCGCTTGCCGTCAAAAACATATTTTTTCAGGTAAATGGTCCCGAAAACAGCCGCCATTGCAATCAGCAGGGCGGCAAGAATTTTGTGATGGTTTTTCATTAGCTCCTCTTTTTTGAGTGGGGACATATTTTATCAGAAACAAAGCCGGATTCAAACACACAAAATTTCCCGGATTAAGCCCCTGTCTCAAGATAAATATTCTTGGAATTTTTTGGATCTACGTAGACCTTCAGTTTTCTACCAGTCTCAAGTTTATAAATCTCCGTCTCGCTCATGACAATTTTATGTTTTAGAGTGTAAGGCGGCCTATCGTAAGTGTTTATTCTAAGCGTCAGGATTACTTGAGGACAATTGTTGACAACTGTACCCGTCTTGCGAATTTCTATTATCTCAGCGTCGGCTCTTCTTCCGTTTGCAATAAGATACTGCTTTTTTCTCGTTTTTGAAAAAACCATGAAATAAAGTAAAATAATTGAAAAAACAGACGTCAGCGAAAAGCTTCCGCCCATTATGTATAAAAACAGTTTAAGCTGATGACCGTCATCGGTCTTGGCTTCCGGAGGAGTGAAATAAGCGGCAACGACAAGTCCTAATCCGATCAGCACCGATGGAAGGGAGATCAAGATCGTTCTTTTTAACGATTTTTGCATACGAATTTCCTTTACAATTTTCCTGTATTTTAATATACCGGAATTAAATTTCTATTAAAATAATTTTTTAAAACAACTTTTTGAATTAAACTTTATTCTTTGATATCATGTCTAAGCATTTATAAATATATCACTCATTAAAAATAATACATTATGTCAAATAGCCAAAGGAAGAGTCATGAAAAAGAGATTATTTTTTACTATGATTTTTATCGCCGTTATTATCGTCTTCCTGTTTTTCGCTTTCGGTTTTTTTAAAAGAAAAAACGGAGAAAAAACCGGCTATATTACGGACGTTGTTTCCAGACAAGATCTGATTTCCGAAATAACCTCGACAGGCACACTTGAAGCCGTCGGCACAGTCGAGGTAGGAACGCAGATTTCCGGCGTCATCCAGGAAATTAAAGTGGATTTCAACTCAACTGTCAGGCAAGGCGAGACTCTGGCGGTTCTCGACTCCAGAGGCCTCAGGGCTTCGCTTCTTGAATCTCAGGCGAGTTACGATAAAAGCGCCATACAGCTCGAACAGGCGAAAAGAGAGCTCGAAAGGATAAAACAGCTCTACGATCAGAATCTCATATCTTCCCAGGAATACGACAATCAGATAGATGCCGTCGAAATAGCCCGCACTTCTTTCACCCTCTCTCAGGCTCAGCTGTACAGAACAAAAATAAACTACGACAACGCCGTAATAACTTCCCCGATAAGCGGAATCGTCATTTCAAGAGCCGTAGATGAAGGCCAGACGGTCGCGGCCAGCCTAAACACCCCAACGCTGTTCACTATAGCGAGCGATCTTACAGACATGCAGATAGAAGCCCTGATAGACGAAACCGACATTGGAGTCATTAGGGAAGGTCAAAAAGTAGTTTTCGATGTCGACGCGTATCCCGGTGACACATTTGAGGGAATTGTCAGTCAGATAAGGCTTCAGCCGGAACTTGTTCAAAATGTCGTCAAATACATTGTGATAGTAAAAGTTCACAATCCGGACATGAAACTACTGCCAGGAATGACGGCCAATTTGACAGTGATAACGGACAGCCGCAAGGAAGTGCTGACAGTTATAAACGCAGCATTTTTGTTTTCCCCTCCGCGTGAAATGTTAGACGATTTCGTAAATACTCTGCCCGATTCAATGCGAAGCGCCAACACTCAGGCGAGAGGCCTGAATCCGGGAAATTCTTCCGCCGGGTTTTCGGTGATATGGATAAAAGAGGG
>JAFGSQ010000032.1 GCA_016934535.1 candidate division WOR-3 bacterium | reverse complement strand
GGTATGAAGGCTGTGCCGATGAATGGATTGGGATAGAAATTGCCGAGTCCGAATGTATTTGACATAACCGGCGAGGAAGGCGTCTCCTCTACGGCGTTAAGACCTGATATGTCAATCATGTTGCTCTGGTGAACTTGTTTGTCTGTGGCTTTGTTGGATTGAAGCCACACTGCGAAATAGACGTCGTCAGCTTCGAAATGCCACCAGGAGGAAGAAAAGGTGAAAGGAATATTAAACTGAAGAGTTTCCGGGTAAACGCCTGTAAAAGTTACGGCAGTGCCGTTATAATTCGGATACATTTTTCTCAGTGGATAATGAAATTCTGAAAAATTTCCGGCGCCATAAGGAACATGGTAAGAACAAGCGGCCACGTGCAGATAATAGGGGCTGGCTCCGGGTTCCTGTTCGGCTATTATTGTTATGTTCAGTGTTCCTGACATGAGATCGGGTTCAGCAGTTCCCTGGAGCAAGATATCAACATAACAGGGCACTGTCATTGCCGTCGCGTATTGAGAGTTCAGTGTGGCGATGGAAGTCGGAGAAAACATGGCGGCTCCGTCCATGTTCGCGCGCGGAATTACTGAATCCCCGTAGAACTGAAATCTTCCCCAACCGTCAGGGCTATACAGTGGTTCATTTGAATAGAGCTGATACTTGAGAGCTGTCAGAGTGTCCTGATTTGTCGAGATGAAAGTATTCTGCAGACCTGCAGATGAAGCGCATCCGCTTCAAAATGCTCCCGAGTGTATTTCAAGGAGCGGTCTTCTGACCGCCGAGGAAAGAATCATCGGCAATAGAAACACACCGAGAATTCCGAGGACCAAAACTTTTTTCTTCAAGTTTACCTCCCTGAATTTGAATGAACGGGATTTTATTATAAATGCAATACTATTATATATACTTTTTATTAGAAACGATAAATCGCGGCATAGAACAACAACATTAATATTTAATCCCACCTCAGATCGAAAGAGGGTAGTATAAAATTATATTATCTTTCCCCTTTTGAGAGGGAACTTTTTTTTGACATCTCGTTTGAAATAAAATGGGATGAAAAAGGAAGCCAGCCGTTTATATGGGCTGGCCTCCTCTTTTTCATAGAATTTTAGCGCCGTTAAATGTGACGGATTTGAGAAGGTCCTCGGCTTTTCTAACGGCGCTCTGGGGAAGAGGCGCGTACAGGAGGGTTTCCGCGTGACTCTGCCCGTCATGAATCATCCACCAGATTAAATTGATTACGGTTTCGGCTTTTTCTCTGTTTCTGCCCTGATAATACTGCTCCTGATAGAGAATAATCCACGTGAAGCCGCTTATCGGGTAGCCTTCTTCTGCATCCGTATCTGTTATGGAAACCTTCATATCTGAAGGCATCTCGACGTTTGCCGCCGCGCTGACTGTTTCGATGCTCGGATATACAAATCTGCCGCTTTTATTTTTTATCGTGGCGACAGGTAAGCCGTTTGATAGAGCATATATGAGTTCGACGTATCCGATAGATCCTGGTGTTGCCTGAATCAGACCGGCCACGCCGGGATTTTGATTTCCGGCGAGTCCGGTGGGCCATTCCAGAGACTTTCCGCGGCCGACTTTTGACTCCCATTCAGGACTGACTTTTGTCAGATAATCGCTGAATATGTATGTTGTACCGCTTCCGTCAGCTCTGTGGACGACTACTATATCTGAATTAGGCAGTTCAACACCTGAATTGAGAGCAGTTATTTTCGGGTCGTTCCATCTGGTTATTTCACCCAGGAATATTCCTGCAATGATTTCCGGTGTAAGTTTTAGCGAGGGATTTCCCGGCAGATTGTACGTCAGTACAACTGCTCCGAGACAAGTTGGTATGTGAATGATATCAGCACCTGCCTTTTGTATTTCTTCGTCTTTCATCGGCGCGTCCGTTCCTGCAAAATCGACCGTTTTTTCTATGAGCTGATTTATTCCTCCTCCTGAACCGACAGGGTTGTAGTTGATCTGATGTCCCGTAAGTTTATTGTAGACGTCGAAGATTTTTGAATAAAAAGGATACGGGAAGGAAGCTCCCGCAGCTTTTATCTCCATGGACGACAAGCCGGAACTCAGAACGACTGTTCCTGCAAACAACAGTGTCAAAAATTTCCTCATTTTAAACCTCCTTTTAGTTTCTGTTGAGTTTTGGAGAAGTTTATTTTGTAAATATTTTTTTGGGATAAAATATTTATTAAAAAAGTGTTAATATTTTCCTCAAGAATACGGAGAAAAAGCTGAATGATAATATTATATTTCTGAGAAGGAGAATAAAATGAAGGATATAATAAAAGAAATTGCTGAAAACAACTCGGTAAAATGGCTGACCTCACTTAAAACGCTTGATCCTGAAAAAGTTGCGGAACTTTATTCGGAAGATTCCACTTTTCTTCCAACAGTCTCTGGCGAATTCAAAAAAGGCAAAAAAGGTGCACGTGACTATTTCATACATTTCCTTGAGAAAAATCCTGCGGGAACGATCGAGGAAGAAGAGTTGCATGTATTATCGGATAAATTTTATGTCCATTCCGGGCACTACAATTTCGAAATCGATTCGTCTTCGGGAAGAGAAATAGTGAATGCCCGTTTTACGTTTTGCTGGAGGCTTTCAGATGAAGGTAATTGGGAAATAATCCATCATCATTCATCGGCGAAGCCTCAGCCGCATTAGAGTTTTATTGTGGATAAAAACTAAAATCTTCTTCCGTAATTTAGTTTAATTCCGGTCGGAATTATCAACGGGCTCGATCTGTTTAGAAATAACGACACCCACAGTAAACCGCAAGTATCCGACGTCAAAAGCCATTGGCATTCCGTTTGCAGGTATCAGATACGCCGTTGCGTGAAGCGCATTTCTTTCGTCGAAAAAGCGCGTGTAACCTGTTCCAACGAGTACGTGTCCGCTGAAAACAACTGACAGATCAACCTGATCTCTCCCTGCAGAGTTCGCTGAAATATATGAAAACAACATCATTGCTACAAAAATAAATTTACGCATCATGCTTTCTGCCGGCGAAATAATGATAGAGGAGCCCGCATCCGCTCATAAAAAGCGGAAGCGGAATGAGCGAATACATCAGCAGTCTTACGTAGACGTCAAGCCGCCACCAGCCTCTGAAAAATGCGAGCAAAGCCGCAGTCAGAAGAAGGAAAAGGATGCCTCCGGCAAGAGGAAATTTTTTAGAAAACAACGAGACGAGAAAAATAACGACAAATGGAACGGACTCTATCAGAGTCGCGGCGCTGAAGCCGTGAGAAAGAACTACAAAAAGAAGCCAGAAAAACGAAAAAAAGTATCCGGTCCACTGCGCAGTCGGAACCGGGCCGTAGTTTTGATACAGACTTATAAGCATTTTCAAGACAAAGGGTACAACGATCAGCGCATAGAACTGAGGGGGAGGATTTACGCCTTTTGAAATGTACTCTCTATTTATTACAAGGAACAAAAGAGCCAAAACAACGTAAAAAGATACGTGGCTCGAGAAATGGCTTATCTGGATCTGCCTTTCGTCTATTAACCTCTTTCTGTTGAATTCCAGCAAAACAGGGGAAAGAAAAAGAACGGACGCTGAAGCGACAAAGACCCAATATGGAACGGCGTTGGCCAAAAAAAGCAAAATGACGAGGAATATAAGCCAGATGTTCCTTAAAACGCTTTCTGATATTTTCATTTTATCCTCACTTTTTAATCTTTTTCTTCCAAAAAGAAAAGCGACTCGACGCCGGTTTCTAATATTTTTGCTATTTTCAGAGCGAGTCTTACTGAAGGGTTGAAAGCCCCTTTTTCTATTGCTATTATTGTCTGCCTCGACACGCCGGTTAATTCAGCAAGTTTCTGTTGAGTCATTTCATTTTTTTGAAACCGGAACTGTTTTACTTTGTTTTTCACAAGCAATTAGTAAAGTATTGTTTACATTTTGTCAAGTAATATTTACATTCCATGGGGTCGTTCTGAAAAATAGCAATAATGCTTGATTAAAGTCAATTGACCTGATACAAAATAGTATGTCAAGAAAAAGAAGAATTGAATTCCCGGGAGCCCTTTATCACGTCAAGGCGAGGGGCAATCACGGATCGCCTGTTTTCCTTAACGATGAGGACAAAAGAAAGTTTTTGTCAAAGCTGAAAGATTACAAGGAAAAATACAACTTTGCCGTTTATGCTTACTCCCTTTTCGAAAATCACTTTCATTTGCTTATAGAAACCGATTTGGTTCCGCTATCGAGGATTATGCAGGGATTGATGCAGTCTTATACTCAATGGTTCAACAAACAGCACGACACAGAAGGACACCTGTTTCAAGGCAGGTACAAAGCCGTGCTTTGCGACAAAGAGTCGTTATTGCTCTCTCTCATCAGTTATATACATTTGAAATGCTTGTTGACAGGCGCCGTTCAAGATCCTTCTCTGTATGAATGGAGTTCTCACAAAACCTATATCAGCGCCGAAAAAAGCGGCCTCGTTGACAAAGACAAAGTATTGCCGAGGTTCGATCCGGATCCTGAAGCCGCGATAAAAAAATACAACGAATACATTTTGGAATCAGCGGTCAAAGAAAATAAATTCTCATTAGATATATCGACGGACGGAAATATACTTGGAAATGAAGAGTTCATTGAACAGGTCAAAAGGACACAAGGCAGAAATATAGTGATCCAGACCGAAAAAACCAAAACTCTCGACGAAGTCGCCGAAATGACAGAAAAGATAACCGGCATTCCGGTATTTGATTTAAAAGGAATCAAACGCAGAAATGAAATTGTCGGAGCCCGCGCTCTTTTCGTCAGGCTCGCGCTTCATTTTACTGCAAGTAAAAGAAAAGACATCGCTCAATATCTGAACCGGGTCCCGCGAAACATTCCTCATCTCGAAAGAAAAATAAGAGACGATGTTTTCGCAAAATGCCTGAGGAGCCTCAACAGACCTCTCTGACGCTGTTCGCGCTGAGAATCTTTGGGATTATGAAATATATTGTTTACCAAGAAAACCGCGGATTTTCAGCGGAAAATCCGCGGTTGAGCCTATTAAAAGAAAATAAGTTTTTCAGTGTATTCGGTGTCGTCTATCTTCATTATCAGGAAAGCCGCCCCTGAAGAGCAATTGATTTCCGATCTGTTTATTCTCAAAAAGTTCTGTCCCGCATTCTGGACGCCGAGATTGCGCGTTTGAAGAACTCTGCCTGATACGTCAACTATTTCATATTTTACACGGGAGGCAAACGGAAGGGCGTATTCGACGGTGATATCGTTTGTATAACAGACTGAAAATTTGAATTCCCGGGGAAGTGATACGGGCTGTTCTTCAACAGCGTTTGCAACCAATGAAGTTTTTCCTCCCTGCATGATGTCCTTTATGCTGTCGGCGGTCAGGGAATCGTGCTGAACCAGGCACAAAACTTCGCAGTTTGCTGCCACCCAAGTCGGATCGAAGGTGAAGTCGAGGTGGACATAAGTAGTGTCGCCGGGATAAAGGGTGATTTGCGTCCCGTTTTGGTCCGGTATCATATCCCTGCACACATGGTCGTGCCACTGAAGGCCGTTAGACGCGACATAATAAAGACCCGACTCAGTGAGGACGCAGACTAGCTTTCTAACGAGTGTGTCCGCTCCTTCGTTGTAGACCCAGATGTCGACGAATCCCGCGTTCGTTTGGGAGTTGAATTCGGCGTACATGTCTATATCGAGCTGGGAAGGGACTGACAGCCTGTTTGTCAAATAAGTCTCCCAGCCAGAGTAACTGTATCCGGGGTCCTTGTTTCCGTCCAACCAAAGCCAGGGTGTCGCGTAAACAAACGAACCGTTATACCAGTAAGGCGGAGGGTAAAAATTCAACCTCTGCCTGCCTTCAGCCGAATAATATGGTAAACCGTTGCTTATGTAATAGGCGATGACGGCAGTGCAGTCTGCGTATTGAACTGCAAGAGAATCCAGCTCACGGCTGGCGTTTGCGCACGAAGGTCAGGTGTGACTTGTGAATTCTTCGAGGACCGCCATTCTCTGGGCTCCGAACAACGATCCGGACAGAGAAACGGCTAAAAGGAGAGCGAGGGCAAATTTCATCAGTACCTCACTTTTAAAGGTTAAAAAATACTAATTCATCATATAACAAAGGTCAAACAGTTTATCTCGCGGCAGGAATGTATTGCCGTTCGATGATTTCTACGACGTCTTCATCTATGTATACCTTTTTAACAGTCCATCTTCCGTGTTCGTCGTATTCAAAATCAAAATCTACTGTTTGAATTATAACACCTTCAGAATCGATGTATCGTTCTTCAGTGTAAATCGTATTTTCATTTACTGTATAAAATGAATACTCGATGGTTACCACGAGTGATCCAATCGAATCGGAAATTTCACAACTGGTTTTCGATCCTTCTTCGTCGTAATAATAAACATGCTTTTTTAATAATTGCCCTGAATTTGAATAGCTTCTGTCTTCTACGAGAAGGCCTTTGGCATCATAAATATAGGTGTATCTTTTTTCGTGGTTGCCGAGAGAGTCGTAACTGTTGTCTTCGGTCAGCATTCCTGCGTCGTCGTAAGTGTAAACTATTTTTCGCACGAGAAGGCCTTCCGGTATGAACTGATTCTGTTCGGTCCTGTTGCCTGATTCGTCGTACTCGTAGACGTATCTTTTTATTTCGACGCCGAGCGAATCGAATCTTACATCGAGAACTTTGTTGCCCGATGAATCGTAGAAGTTTTGAAAAGAATACATGATTGAGTTTTTGACAAAATCCCCGCCTGAGATCGCTACAGAATAATGAGTTTCAATTATCTCTGCGATCTGCGTGTCGGATGAAAATAAATTCATAGCAATCGCCGCCGTCGTCAGCACAAATAAAAATATTCTCATATTTTCTCCTTTAAACATTTATAACGACTATCCGGAAACTTGATTTTATTCTTAAATCCGGGATTTGAAAATGATAATATAAGTTTTGTAATTAAACAGAGGATGTATCATAAGCATGAATACGTTTCGACCCTTTGACGTCAGTATGGACAGAGATTTTGTCATTAATGCTCTTTATGACACGAAGAGTTTGACCGGCGAATTGCCTGATGATCCTTTAAAAGACGGAGAATCATTGATAGCAGGAATATCTAAAATCCAGGAGAAAAACCCTGTCTTTGCTTCTGTCATGCTCGAAGAAACGGAAAAAATCGGATTTGTCTTTTGTTTTCCATTGGAAAAGCATAAAGAGATCGGCTGTCTTTGTTTCGATTATATTATTGAAAGTAAAAGAGGCATGGGTCAGGGCCGGAATCTGATGGACTATGTGGTCGATATCTTAAAAGGACAGGGCTGTAATGAAATTATACTGGATGTTTCAAAAAAGAATACCTGCGCAATAAAATTTTACGAAAAATCCGGATTTAAAATATCCGGCCAAAGAGACAAAAAACACTATAAAATGCGTAAGACTATATAGTGCTTTGATCAAGTTTCCGCGAATAATCATTGAAATATTCCTAAAATGCCATATAATTTCAATTATGAATTTGTAGATACCTGATTATATATTTTCCCGGTAAAAAAGAAAAAACAATTAGTGCATTATGTTTTGAGCTTAATGCCTTAAATCTAGCCGCATTGAAAATTTATATTGAGGAGGAAAATAAATGATCACCTATCAATACATAAACAGCGAACTCGAAAGAATTCACACTGAAACCAAATTGAATTACTGGCGGCATTTGTCGAAAAACGAACCTCTCGGAAAGGATAACAAATACAGGGATTTTTTCTTCGACAAAAATATTGACTGTTTTATTAAATCTGGTTTAAAAAACGCCGCCGACGAAATAGATAAACGCAAGTGGTCTCTGCTAAACGTATATTTCGCTAAAAAACGTCTCGAATCAGACCCCGAATTATCAGCTATATACGAAACCGCTTCAAATATGATGCTTTCGGGCGCAATCGAAATAGAGAGTAAGAAATTCGGTTTCATGGAACTCCAACACAAGATTTACTCCGGCGAAAACGAAGAAGAAGTCAAATACTACAGAAGTGTTTTGTACAAATTTTTCGAAAAATTTAAACAGAACATTTTAGGGTTAGCAAAAAGGAGGAACATTCTCTCGGTGCAGGAGGGATATTCATCGTATTCCGATCTATATTTCAGCGACAAAGACATGACTGAAAAAGAATTGAGAGATATGTTTGATTCTCTGAAAGACGAAATAATAAAGAGAACGCGCAAAGACATTGCCGAAAACAATGTTCAAAAAAAGTTCAATGAAAACAACTCGGTAATGAGCAAATACTTTTGCAGAGAAAAAGGAAAAGATTTGCTGAACGGATTTTTAAGTCATTGGGGTATAGACTCTTCTTATAAAAATATTCAAATCTTCGAGACAGAAGAGGGATCCGCTCATCATGAAACGACCGAATGTATTGACGTGTCTGTGCCTAATGATGTCAGGGTATTCATAAACACCGACAAAAGTCTTTCCGATTATTTGTATTGCATTTTTCATGAATTCGGTCATGCTCTTCACCATTCAAACATCGAGGCCAAGGATTTTATTTTCAAGGAAATGCCCGGTCATTTTTGCGAAGCAATGGCAGGCATTGTAGATAAATTGCTCGTTTTAAAAGAGAGTCTTGGCCAAAGTGTAAAAGATTCAGGCGACATTGATATTATGTCTAAAAAAGTATTCAGCAATAACTACAACGTTTTTTTAGGCAATGTGATAAGCACTTTGTTCGAACTCGAACTTCATTCAAAGGATTTAACCGTTGATGAGGCAGACGATTATTACGAAAATTTGATAAAAGACTGGACGGGTATTGAGGGAAGGAGAAATTGGGGTGATTCCATAATGGGAACTGCGAGATATCCATTTTACGGTTATTCTTACCTCGTCGGCCACGTAATTTCAAACCAGTTGGCTTCTTGCATATACAAGAAATTCGGCAGTTATCTAAGACCAGAGGTATTTGGATTTATGAAAGAAAAGGTCTACGCCATGGGAAACGAAGTTTCTTTCAGGGACATTTTATTCAACGCTACAGGCGAACCGTTTGATGCGAAATATTTTTTTTGGTTGGATTGACGTTTTTGAATTTAAGAAATAATACAATTTTTACCACGAAGGCTCTCATATTTACCAAAGCAAATAAGAGAACTGCACGAAGTTATAAAATTTGCAG
>JAFGSQ010000031.1 GCA_016934535.1 candidate division WOR-3 bacterium | reverse complement strand
TTGTCCGGCGTTGAGAGAGAACTGGAGTCGCTGAAGGCGGAGACGGAGAAAGCGGGAGTTGAGAGAAATCTCATGGCGTCGGAGAACGCGGGCATGGAGATAAGACGTGAGGAACTGAAGGGTGTAGTGTCGGAATTGGAGGAGCGCCTTGAGTCTTTGAGTTCTGAAAAGGCGCGTTTCGAGTCGGATATTGCGATTTTGATGCAGGAGGCAGAGTCCGGAAATGCGGAGAAAGAGAGACTTGCGTCCGAGATCGAGAAACTCGTAAGCGAAAAATCCGATCTTTCAACAATCCTGTCGGACGAAATTGCTGAAAAAGAGAAATCGCTTTCCGAAATCGCCGAAAAATCCGAAAAATCTTCGACTCATCTGGAAGAGCTTTTATCTCGCATAAGCGAAATAGAGAGTGACAAAGGCAAGCTTGAAAAACTGAAAGAAGAACTTACCGGTGAAGTTTCGGATTTGAACGTGAAAATTGATGAACTCAGAAAAATGCAGAGCGAAGCAATTCTCGCTGAAGAAGAAAAAACCAGGCAGTTGTCGGATTTGGACGAAAAGATAAAACAAGGCATTTCCGAAAAAAGTGAAATCGAGATATCTTTGTCGGTCATGCAGGCGGATTTTGAAAACACGAAAAACTATCAGGAAGAAAAAATAAAGGAAATGAACGCCGTTGTCGAATCTTTGAACGATGAAAGACAGAATATTACAAACGAAATTGATTCTCTTAAAAAAGATCTGGTGAATATCAAATTCGAAAGAAATTCGATTCAGGAGATTATTCAAAGTGAAAATGAAAAACTGAACAATATCAAAAATGATATAGAAAACGAAGCGGGTAGACTGAGGGATCTTTCCCAGCAGGCTTTGAGAGACGAACAGATAAATGAAAGACTGAAGGAAAAAATAGAAAAAACGAAAAACGATTTTGTCGCCATGACAGAACAGTATAAGAGGCTGCTAACTGAAAAGAAAAATGAAGAAACTGCCGTCGCCGATGTAAGAGAGGAAAAAGCAAATCTCGAAAACCAGGCGTCAATGCTTTCCAGAGAGGTTGAAAACGCGAAAGAATTCATAAAAAACACCGAAATCAAACAGGCACAACTTTCAGAACAAAACAGGATACTTTCCGAAAAAGCCGAAACCATGAAAACTTACGTCGAAGAAATAGCAAAGAAAAGCGGATCAGTTACAAAAGACATGGCTTCATATCTTGAACAGATTAACAGCGTCAAATACGAGCAACAGGACATTGTGAACGCAATGAATTCCATATACGGTAAAATGGAAACTCTTTCAGGATACATGGAAATGTTCAAAAGAGAGAGAGCTTCGCTTACAGATGTTAAAAATTCCGTAGCAGATGACGTGACCGGAATTATGGAAGCTCTCAGGCAGATAAAAGCAGAGAACGAAAAAACGAAAAGGGAAAGCGAAGAGATTTGGGCGGAAACCAACAAACTGAGGAACAGATATCAATCTGAAAAAGAGTCTTTCCAGCTTGCGCAGAAAAATATGGCTGTAATGAAGGAGGAGCTTGATATTCTCGGAAAAAAGAAAAGATCCATGCTGGACGAACTGAACCTCGTGGAAAAGTCTGTAAATCAGGCAAAAGACAACAACACAAAACTCCTGTTCACGATATCCGAAAGCATGAACAGAAAAAAAGAGCTCGAAAAAGAAACTGAAGAAGCGATGAAGAGTCTCTCTCTTGTGAAAAGACAGCACGATCAACTGAACGCCCAAAAGAGCAAATATGAAAAAGAGTGTAAAGAAATCGCCGTCATGAAAAAAGACCTTGAAACGAGTATTTCTGCTGTTCAAACGGGCGACGCGAGGATTTTAGCTGATGAAATAAAAAAACAAGAGGATGTTATCGTTGACCTCAAGAACAGAAATTATTCATTGGAAACCGAACTTGCAATGTTGAAAAGGGACGGCGGCAATTTGAGAGAAGCTGAAAAAAGCAAAGAACATGCAACAATTTCATTCGGCGATGCCGATGCCGCTGAAGCTGACATAAACGCCTTGAAAACAAGGGCAGCTGAGCTAACGGAGATTATCGAAAATCTCGAAAATAAAAAGAGGGAATTGGAAAAAGATTTCGGTAAAACCAAAAAGGGTAAAAAAATAAAATCCGGTCAGGATGTTTTCATAGACGACGATGAGACAATAAATTTCAGTTTATGACTTTTATTTTTCTTTTTTTTACTATGCTTTCCAGTTTCAATTGGAGCTTGGTAAGGCTCAAATATAACGGAGGAGACTGGTATAACGATCCCTCGTGTCTTGAAAATCTCGCATTTCAATTCAACGAAAGATTTGATGCAAACGTCGATGTATATGAAAAATCCATGAACATAGCAGAAGCAGTGTCTACGAAAACTCCGTTCCTGTTTATGACAGGACACGGCGGACTGGATGTAACTGATGATGAAAAAAGACTGTTCAGACTGTATCTTGAAGAAGGCGGGTTCATATACATTGACGACGATTACGGATTCGATGGGTATGTCAGAAAGTTTATTTCGGAAACTTTTCCTGAGCTGACTTTCGAACAGGTCTCTTTGGAACACGTAATATACAATTGGCCTTATAATTTTCCGGACGGTCTTCCGAAAATCCATTTACACGACGGAAATTCTCCCGAAGGCTGGGGTATCGAAATTAACGGCAGACTGTCGCTGTTTTATACATACGAAAGCAATATTTCAGACGGATGGGCTGATTTCAGAGTTCATCGCGATCCCGAAAGCGCCAGAGAACAGGCGTTCAGAATGGGAATAAATATAATCTGTTACGCAATGACTCATTGAAAGGGCAGGAATGATAATCAGGTTAGATAAAAAAATAAAGATTCCCGAAGAATACTTGAAAAAAGCCAAAAAAGTTATAGACAAAGCTGAAGAAGAGTTCCCCGTCGAACTCACGTGGGATCTTGTTTCGGAAACCGTATATCTGTGGGAAAACACCAGGAACGCGACTTCAGTGGTTTCCAAAGACGTCTGGGAAAACGAAGAAAAAACAGGCGTCGTTTTCTGCATTGCTTCAAGCGATTGGGCCGGAATGTCCGAAGCCTGCGTGAGCGTAATTCATTCCCGAAAATTCAATATTACGAGGCTTCTGGCTTTTGTAATAGACGTTTCAGATAACGGAGCCCCTGAAAATATTGGATTGATAATACTATACATTAGGCCGGAAAACGAAGATCTCAAGAGAGCGCTTTTTGAAGAGAAAGACAACATTACGAGAACACTGAATTTTGCCTCATGGGGAATGACTGGAACAACTTCACTCGTCGCTTCAGAATCAGGAAAAGTTGAAATGATGGCCAAGGTCGTCCAGTATCTTGAGGAGAAGCTCAGGGACAGAGAGGATGTCAGGAAAAAGACAACTGCCCCGGAGGGTGAAATAGCAAAATTTTTTGCTAGCCGTTCGACCGAATATCTTAAAGAAAGAACCACAAAACAAATAGGCGAACAGATCCTGTTGAACTTTCATATCGTCAACAGGGTCAGAGAAACCCAAAAAGGCGAAGTCTTCGTCGAAAACATGACCACTAACAGGGAGGAGCTGACGTGCATAACGGCCGCAGCAAATCAGCAAAACATAACTCTGGACGACATTCTGACAAGAGTTGATCATTCGGTTCAAAAAGCCCAAAGAAAATTTGACAAAACTTTTATTACCAGAGACGGTATAAAAGTGATTAGGCTCGAGATAAGCAGTTCGGACGATCATTTTTATATAGGAGATGATCTGGAAAGACTGAGAAAGAATCTGAGTAAAGCCGTCAATAAATTTCCATCTGTAAACTTTATGAACTTTAAAAATTTTCTTGCCGGCGGCCAGGAGCACTATTCAAGAGCTGTGATACCGATACTTCTGAGAGAATACGGCGACACCCTCGTCTCGCAGATATATATAGCGCAGGTATTTTCCGACGAATTTTCCGTTCATTTCAAGATTGTAATAGTCAATTCGAAATCGTGCATGACCAAGGAATTTGAGATCAGTTTTATCGAGGAAATCGAGAAAATCCCCGGTTTTTTCGTGGCGAATTTCATTCCAGCCAAAAGTTACGGCGATATTTGCGTCTTCATGTTCGACCTTCAGTGCGACCTCGATGCGTTCATTTCTGAAGAAGAGGCATACAACAGACTGAAAGAGTATTTCGGAGAAACTTTCGACAACTATCGGGATTTCAACGAAGGTATGCAGAAAATGTTCGTCGTAAAACTTCTCGAAGTGAAAGAATCGCTAAAAGATTACGATCAGAATCTTGTTTCAGAGATTTATTTTTCCATGGAAGGATTTCACAGATTTGAGACCCCGACAGAAACGCTCGCTCTTGAGATAAAATCGGGAATTGAAGCCCTGAATGCCGCTAAAAATTCGATATCGAAAAAAGGAAGCATAATAAATGAGGTCAGGACAAACGGAAAGAAAAACGGTAAATCGATCATAGTTGCCATAGCAATGAAAGACAGAGAAATGCTGATGAACTGTATAGGAATTCTGCTTAGAAAATACGAAATTACTCTTTGCAAGGTAAACCAGGAACCTTATTACATTGTGGTCATGAACGTCGCTCTCAAGGGCGGATCATTTTCCGAAGAAGACACTCTGCTTGTCGAGCAGTTCTGCACCTAACCCCACCCCCAAATATTCTGCTCGATGATCAGTTCTGCACCTAACCCCACCCCCAAATATTCTGCTCGATGATCAGTTCTGCACCTGACCCGACTACCAAAGATTCTGCTCGTGAGCAGTCACCGGAACATTGAGGAAAAATATGTTTTAAGAAATATTCTTATGATATCAGCCGCTTTTTCTTTGGAGAGCCCGATTACCATGACCGAGAACACCGTGACAGGGTTTGAAAAAACCAATCCGGATTCATAAACGCGGCCGGTTATGGTGCCTGTTTTATGTGCAACGGGCCATTTGTCAGAAATGTACGCAGGTATTCTATCGTTTAGTTTTTGATCGAGCAATAAATCGATCATACCTTTTTTGGATCGTGCGTTTATTCCTTTTCCAAAATAAAGATTTCTGTAAAATCTGCAGATGTCTGAGGCGGTTGTGAGGTTGTCCACGCCGGATTCGTGCGCCGGCAAATCCATAATCTTTCTGATCACAGTTGTATTTTTCATTTCCCAATCGCTTAAGATATTATTAATATTTCGAACCGGCACGATTTCCATCAGCGCGCACGTTGCCTGATTGTCGGAGACCGTTATCATTTTCTCTATGAGTTCGAAAATCGTGTGTTTTCTGTTTTCAAGGGTATGTCCGGGAGAAAAGGTCTTTCCGTGGACGTAACTGTCGTACACCGTTTTTGGTGAAATAAAAGACGAAAGGGGGAGAGAACCTGTTTCATCCATCCGGAAAAGAGCCGCCATAACCGGAAGCTTCATAAGACTGGCGCTGTGAAGGATTTTGTTCTTATTGACGGACATAGTAATTTTTCCTGGAGGAGTTTCAAAAGAGTACGAAATTGATGCTTTGGGAATATCTTTATGACAGCGCAATAATTTTTCAACGGTCGACATCTCTCTCCACCCAGCTTATCGAGTCCTGTTTGATCTCAACCGTAAAACTGTCCAACATCATATTTCCAGATATTATTCTGACAGAATAAAAACCCGGGCAAACGGCGTCTATGAAAAAATTTTCTTTGATCTCAGGGTCGGACTCCGATCCTCCGCTATAGGTCTCCGCGAATATAAAAGGGGTTTCATTGAACCAGGGTTTGAAAATTCCGTATATTTTCGCGCCTTCAAGCGGTTCTCCGTTTCTCGTTATTGTTCCCGCCAGAGCTCCTGTCCCGGGTATGGGTCGAAGCCACACCGAAGGATTTACGGAAAAGGTTCCGGCGTTTGTTATAATTCGCGTCTCAAGATGCAGATGATCGTTCGTCGCTCTTCCAGTGTGTCCGACAAAACCTATGGTGTCTCCGCTCTTGAATACTTCTCCGGGTTTCAGCGGTGAGTGTCTGGAAAAATGGGTGTAGAGAAAAACCGCGCCGTGTTCGTTCTGATGGACAAAGTACCGCACGGTGATGAAATTTGCACCGTTGCCTGAAGTTCCTGAAGATACTACGATTCCGTCGGCACCGGCTACAACGGGTGTTTCTCCCGGATTGTTGTAATCGAGGCCTTTGTGGACTCTGAGATTTCCGCCGAAAGTTGAAGAATACAGATAGGTCTGATCCGGAAGGTTGTTGTAACCCGCCGGAAAAGGAAAGTCTATGAAAGGGTGAGGGTATTCTTTGAAAATGTTTGCCGGAAAACAATTAGCGTCGGTCATTGATCCTAAAGAATCTGCAAAAAGCCCCTCCGCGGTTCCGAAGAGCCATCGACCTTTGAATTTCTGTATGGATAAAACCGGATATGTTTTATAAGCTATTATTTTATCAAGTGTCCTGCGGTCGAAGATTTCAAGCCCTTCGTGCGTCCCGCAATAGACATAAGATGAATCCAGAAAAAAGCAGTTAATATAAAAAGATTCGTCAATAAAAATCCAGGATTTGCCGTCAAATATCCAGAGTCCGGAATCGGTCCCGATTGCAATAGTGTCGGAAAGGAAAGCGACGGTTTTGTTGTGTGAAAAAGAGTCCGGGAAAAGAAGGTCTTTTATTCCTGAAGAGGACAAAATAAAAACTCCCGACATGTTGGAAACTGCCATGTGTTTTCCGTCAGAGACCAGATCGATAGTGTAGGAAAACTTTCCATCGGTAAAAAATTCGATTTCAGCAGGGCTGTTTTCAAATATTTCGCATAGCCCGTCTGAAAATCCGGCGAAGAGTTTATTTCCGAATATTATCAGGGACGAACAGTATTGTCTTTGAGGTCCCATTGTTGAAAAACCCCATCTTTCGTTTGAATTTTCCCTGACGAACAACAGACCTGACCCGCAGGTGGCAAAAATGTATCCGCTGGAAAATTTCAAACCGTCTGTGAGGAAATAATCTTCGGTGCCGTGTATATTTGTAAGCCATTCGGGGGAAGATCCCTTCCACGCGCCGTCTTCCGCGGTTACGACGAGAAGAGTGTCGTCTCCAATACAGCGGACACTGACAATCCTCGAACCCTGAAAGAAAAGGGCGGCTGTAATTATCAATCGCGCTAAAAGCATGTTTACCTTCAATGATAGCACCTTGAGAAAAAGAGAGACACCGATTTTGTTTGAAGTCTTTATGCAATTCTGATACTATTTAATGATTTTCAGTCTCCTCAATTTTTGCAATAAGATAAGTTATTCATCGAAGCTTGAGAAGGAGGTCGGATGGCTCTTGATATAATCCAGAAAATTAAAGAGTCGGAAGAAAAGGCGGAAAAAATCGTTTCCGAAGCTCAGGTAAAAGCCGGAAAAACCGTACTCGACGCCGAAGACGACATAAAAAACGAACTGAAAAAGATTCAGAGCACTTATAAAAAGAGAATCGAAGAATCGCTCGCTGTTTCGGAATCGGAATCTCGGAAAATCATTCTTGAAATGACGAAAAAAAGCCGGGACGAAATCGAGCAAATCAATGTTTTGGCTGAAAAAAACAGTAAAAAAGCAGTCGAAAGAGTACTTGAAGAAACGGGATTTTGATTGAGCGTAGAACTCATGGCAAAAATAAGAGCCGTCGGCTCTTCTTCTGAAGAGGACGTTTTTTTAAAAAGGATTCAGTCGCTTGGATTGATTCAGATAGAGGAAGAGATATCGCGTGCAGTTAAAGAAGACCTCGGTGACTACAAAATTGACGGCGGAAATGAAAAAGACATAGAGCATACGCTGAATGAGATCAGGCACGCTGAGAATTTTCTCGAAAAGTACAGCGTTCCGAAAAGTTTCCTCGAAAGCGTAGTCGGAGGAAAACTTGTTCTCAAAACGAGAGAACTTCTCGAAATTGTCGGGGATTTCGATTACAAGACTGTGGTTGAAAGGGCCAAAAGCCTGGAAGAAGCAGCTTCCGATTTAAAAGAACGCGAAGAAAAAACCAAAGAGAATCTGGCGCTTTTCGAAACATGGACTCAACTCGATAAACCTGTCGAAGAAATACGTGACGGAACTTCCTGCGAAATTACGGCCGGCTGGATCCCGGCAAAATTCGAAAATCCGGACATTTCTCCGGGTGTTTGCCAGATAATACAGAAAAACGCCAAATCATGTTCCATTGTGGCTCTGTGGCTGAGGGAAGACAGAGAGCAGGCTTCGAAAAAAATGAAAGAGATGGAGTTCGAGAAAACCGATTTCGGCGGTTTTCGAGGAAAACCGGCGTTCATTGTGAAGGGGCTCGAAGATAATCTGGCGCAGATCGAAAAAGAGAAGACGGGATTTTTCGACGAAAGTAAAAAACTGGTCACACAGATTGAATCCCTGAGAATTGTCCACGATTACTATCAGAATCTTGAAAATCTAAAAAAAGCAAAGCAGAGTTTGTTTCACACCAGACACGCTTTCGTCCTCGAGGGATGGATAAAGCGTTCGGACATGCAAACGCTTGTCTCCGCGTCGTCTGAATTTTCTTCTGTGACCGTCGAGGAAATTGATCCCCAGGACTCTGAAAACCCGCCGGTTGCACTTAAGAACAGGAAATTGTTCAAGCCTTTCGAACTCGTCATTCAGCTTTACGGCATGCCTTCCTCTAAAAGCGTCGATCCGACCGTACTGCTCTCCCCCTGGTTTGTCCTGTTTTTTGCCCTTTGTCTCACCGACGCCGCTTACGGACTTATAATCTCTGCTTTTTCACTCGTTGCAATGACAAAATTAAAAAACAGCAAACTTCTGTGGATGCTTTTCTGGGGCGGCCTTGTGACAGTGGCGGCGGGGATACTGACGGGAGGTGTTTTTGGCGATCTTTTAAGGGAAGGAGATCAGGCTTACGTGAAAATCCCCGCACTGACCGGATTTTTTGGGAAACTGGTATGGTTCAATCCCATGGATCCCAATCCTTTGCCAGGTTCATCTTCGCCCCAAGCCATGATATTTTTCAGAATAGCCTTACTTCTGGGTATAGTTCAGATATATTTCGGAATGATGATAGGTTTTGTGTCGCTTTGGAAGGACAAAAAGAAAATTTCCGCGCTTCTCGATTACGGAGTCTGGCTGGTTCTTCTTTCGTCTCTCATAACCGCCCTTTTTTCATCTCAGATGTGCATTGATCTCAATCTTTTCGAGGGGAAGAGTTCTCCTCTGCCCGCCGGCACTGCTTTGCCGGCTCTTTCCGTTGCCGGTGTCATGGCTTTGCTCGTTTTGTTTTTCGGAGCACGCGATGAAAAAAACTGGGGCTTCAGGATATTTTTCGGATTTTTGAAGCTCATAGTTCTTTCGGGTATTTTTTCATACATGGGCGATGTAATGTCATACGTGAGGTTGATGGCTCTCGGAATGGTTTCAGCAGGCATTGGGATAGCGGTAAACACGGTGGCGTTTATGATAGCAGGCTTAAAAATCCCGGTACTCAATTGGGTTTTGTTTGCGGTGATATTTTTAGGCGGGCACATTTTTAATCTGGCGATAAGCGCTCTTGGAGCATTCGTTCATACGTTGAGGCTTCAATACGTCGAATTTTTTTCGAAGTTTTTTGAGGGAGGGGGAAAAGAGTTCAAACCTTTTTCAACTTCCGGAAAATTCATTGTTTTAAGGGATTGATTTAAAAAAGGAGGAAAGTCCCGATGACCGGTTTTATAAATTTTACTATGTCTTTGACCGCTCAAACCGCTGCTAACGGCGTCGGAATGGCTTTTGCTATAGCGGGAGCCGTTTTGGCCTCGGCGATGGCAGGTGTAGGATCGGCAATCGGTATAAATTATCCCGGAAGCGCTGCAGCGGCTGTATTGAGGGAAGACCCGGAAAAATTCGGGAATCTGTTTCTGCTCGTCGTCCTCCCCGGTACGCAGGGATTTTACGGACTCATTATAGCTCTTCTGGCTCTGCCCAAAATCGCAAACGTGTCCAGCGTGATGATGGGAGTTCAGATATTGATTGCTTGTCTCCCGATAGCGGTAACCGGACTGGTTTCGGCTATTTATCAGGGAAAAGTGTGTCTCGCCGGAGTTCACCTTGTTTCGAAAAGAGCCGATCAGGCGATGAAGGGCGTCATATACGCCGCCATGGTTGAGACGTATGCGGTTTTGGGACTTTTGACGAGTTTTCTTCTTCTCACGAGTATAAAGTAGGGTGTCAAATTGTCTGAAGAAAAGATATCACGTTCAATAATCGAAGAAGCCGAAAAAAAAGCCGAAATTCTTATGAACGAGGCATCGGAAAAAGCTCTTGAGATAAAAGAAAAAGGACAGCTGGAAATCGAGAAAGTGAAAAAATATCAGGAAGATATGATAAAACAGCTTTCAGAGCGCGAGAAAGAAAAACACGTTTCTCTCGCCCAGCTCGAAATAAGCCTGGAAAAGCTCAGCGCGAGAAGAAAAGCCATGGATCAGGTTTTCGAAGAAGTACTCCGGAAAACACTAATAAGAGACGAGGGGTACAAAGAGAGGCTTAAAAAAGCCATATTGTCCGGAGCTAAGTCGGGAAATGAAACCATACACGTATGTGCCGAAGACATGAAAATACTCGACGCCGCTTTTATTAAAAAGCTCAATGACGGGTTCCACGGAAAAGGCGGATTCAAAATTTCGACCGAACCCGTCAAAATTACTGGTGGAGCCGTTTTAAAAGAAGGAAAGGTCCTCACGGACGCTTCTTTTAAGACGATTCTCGACGAGGAAAGGTATTTTCTCGAAACGGAAATATCAAAAATGATATCGGAAACCGGTTCTTGAGAAAACAATTTTTCGAAGACGCGCCCGAAAACGGAAAATACAATTTTGCCGTCGCTCTCGCCAGGTGTTTCGAGAATTCTCTTCTCGACGGACCTCGTTACGATAGACTCATTGAAAGCGACAGCGTGACCACAGCGCTTAAAATACTTCACGACACGCCTTACGGGAGTTTTATCCAGTCGGCGGCAAGTGATTTTGAAACCGTTCTTTTGTCAAGAAAAAGGGAGGTCTTCAGCTTTTTCAAAGAACACTGTGTCAACGAACACGCCGGAAATTTCGTGTTTTTCCCTTACGATTATCACAACCTCAAAGCGGCCCTGAAAAGCCGTTTTTCAAGAATAAAAAATGAAGTCTATTCTGAATTCGGCTCAGTTCCTGTCCCGTCGTTCAGGAGCATAGCGAAAGAAGAACGCGGAGAAGACGAGACGATTGTTCTACCGCATCAGCTTGAAAAAGCTCTCGAATCGGCGCTCGAAAGCTATTATGCGTCCAAAGATCCGAGAGACATAGACTACGCCGTTGATAAAAACCTGTTTCTGAGCCTTTTGTCTTCCGCGGAGGGCTCAAAAAGCCTCTATCTGAAGGAACTTTTATCCCAGAGAGCTGACCTTATCAACACAGTCTCATTTCTAAGGCTTAAAAAACAGGGAGAGGACGGCCATGGCAAGCACGAGTATTTTGTTCCCGGCGGTAAAATCGACTGCAACGATTTTAAGGTCTGCCTCGGAAAACCTGTGGACGATTTCAAAGACCTTTTGGCTATGAGCGACTATTACGATGTAGTACCCGTCATAGACGCCGGCCCATTGGAAATGGAGAAAAAAGCGGAAGAGATCGAAAGGGATTTTCTCAAACAAGCCCGGTTTTTCCTAAACGGTTTTGAACCCCTCGTTTCTTTTTGCCTTTCGGCTGATATAGAAATTAAAAATCTGAGAAAAATATTCGTTTCAAAAATAAACAAAATCCCTTTCAGTAAATTCGGCAAAGGGATAACGGAGGTTGTTTAATGGAAGGTAAAATGGCGGTCATAGGAAAAATTGATCAAATACTTCCTTTCTCCGCCATTGGGATAGAGATATTTCCAGTTGAGAAGGCTGAAGAGGCAAAAAAAATTTTGATCTCTCTCGCGGAAAACAAATACGCACTCGTAATGATAACGGAAGACTTCGCGCTTGATCTGCTCGAGACGAGGATGAAATACTCGTCGGAGCCGGTGCCGGCGATAATTGCCGTACCCGGAGCCGAAGGCGTAACAGGCTCGACGCTTCAGCAGCTCAGAGAAACGCTGAAACACGCGGTCGGAGCCGACGTTTTATCGGACAAATAAAGGAGAAAAAAGTGAAAGAAGGCGTCGTATTAAAAGTTGCAGGACCGCTCGTCGTCGCGGAAAAAATGCAGGATTCAAAGATGTACGACGTGGTCAAAGTCGGAAAAATGAAGCTGATGGGCGAGATAATTGAACTAAAAAATGACAAAGCCTCAATTCAGGTTTATGAAGACACTGCGGGGCTCGGAGTGGGTGAACCCGTTTATCTGACGAATCAGCCGCTTTCCGTCGAATTGGGTCCCGGGCTTATTCAGACGATTTACGACGGTACACAGAGGCCTCTCGACAGGATTAAAGAAATCACTGGCAACATGATTACGAGGGGAATAGACGTACCGGCTCTCGACAAGGATAAAAAATGGAGTTTCGTTCCCAGGGCCAAAGAGGGTGAATCTGTCGAAGCAGGAGACGTCCTCGGCGAGGTTCAGGAAACTGTTCTCGTGTCTCACAAGATAATGGTCCCGCCTGGAGTAACAGGTAAGCTCAAATCCGTTAATAAGGGCGATTTCACGATCGAAGAAACTGTCGCCGTTATAGAAACGGAAGCTGGCGACAAAGATATTACGATGCTGCAGAGATGGCCGGTCAGAATTCCGAGACCTTTTAAAAAACAGCTCATGCCGACTGAACCTCTTTTGACGGGTCAAAGAGTGATTGACGCCCTGTTTCCCGTCGCAAAAGGCGGCACTGCTTGTATCCCCGGTCCTTTCGGCTCCGGGAAAACTGTAATTCAGCACCAGTTGGCAAAATGGTCTGACGCCGACATTGTCGTCTACATTGGCTGTGGAGAAAGAGGAAACGAGATGACTGACGTTTTACTTGAGTTCCCGGAACTCAAAGACCCCAGGTCTGGCGAACCGCTTATGATGAGGACCGTCCTCATAGCCAACACTTCGAACATGCCTGTGGCGGCGAGAGAAGCCTCGGTTTATACGGGAATAACAATCGCTGAGTATTTCAGGGACATGGGATATTCGGTCGCCCTGATGGCTGATTCCACTTCGAGATGGGCTGAAGCGATGAGGGAAATTTCGGGAAGACTGGAAGAGATGCCCGGAGACGAAGGCTACCCCGCGTATCTTTCGGCTAAAGTTGCTTCTTTCTACGAAAGGGCCGGCAAGACTGTATGTCTTGGAAAAGACGAAAGGGTAGGAGCCCTGACTGTCATAGGCGCGGTGTCTCCTCCCGGAGGAGACCTTTCAGATCCTGTCGTACAGGCTACGTTGAGAGTCGTAAAGGTTTTCTGGTCGCTCGAAGACAAACTCGCTTTTCAGAGGCATTTTCCCGCGATATCCTGGCTGAGATCGTATTCTCTCTACAACAGGGCATTGGAGGATTATTTCGACGAAAACGTTCACGAGGATTTCACCGCTTTGAAAAAAGAAGCCATTAAAATCCTCGAGGAAGAAGCCGAGCTCGAGGAAATTGCGAGACTCGTCGGTCTCGAATCACTATCGGCGCCCGACAGGCTCACAATGGAAGTGGCACGTTCAATACGCCAGGATTTTCTTTATCAGAACGCATTTCATGAAACCGACACATATACTTCGATTGTAAAACAGAGGCTTCTTCTTTCAGTCATTCTGTATCTCAACGAAAAATCAAAATGGGCGCTCGACAGAAAAGTTGAAATAACAAAACTTTTGAACATGAAAGTAATAGAAATTATTTCAAGGGCGAGATATTTAAAAGAGGACGACAACTCGAAGCTGGAAGCCATAAGAAAGGAAATTGACGAAGAAATAGAAGCTCTTTACGAATCTGCGTCATCCGGAGGTGGAATTTGAGAACGAGAACCGAATACAGGACAATAACTTCACTCTCCGGCCCGTTGGCTCTGGTTGAGGGAGTTCACGACGTCAAATATGAAGAACTCGTCGAGTTCAAACTGGGAAGCGGAGAAATCAGAAAAGGAAAAGTTCTAGAGGTTTACATGGACAAGGCGCTCGTTCAGGTTTTCGAAGGCACTTCCGGACTCGACACTGAAAAAACAAGCGCTTCTTTCAAGGGAAGAGGAATAGAGCTCGCTTTGTCGCCTGACATTCAGGGCAGGGTTTTCGACGGACTGGGAACGCCCAAAGACGGCGGCCCCTATGTCATCCCATCTTTGAGAAGAGACATAAACGGCGCTCCGATAAATCCTTTCGCGAGGGATTACCCGGACGAATTCATTCAGACGGGTATTTCTACAATAGACGGATTGAACACACTCGTAAGGGGGCAGAAACTGCCTATATTCTCCGGCAGCGGGCTTCCTCACAATGAAATGGCGGCTCAGATAGCGAGACAGGCAAGCGTTCTCGGAAAAGGTGAAGAGTTCGCCGTAGTTTTCGCCGCCATGGGAATCACTTACGAGGAATCCGAATTTTTCATTCAGGATTTCAGAAGGACGGGCGCGATTGACAGGGCGGTTCTTTTCATGAATCTCGCCGACGATCCCGCCGTCGAAAGGATAGCGACTCCCAGGAGCGCTTTGACAGCCGCGGAATATCTCGCGTTCGATCTCGACAAGCACGTTCTCGTCATAATGACAGACATGACGAATTACTGCGAAGCTCTGAGGGAAGTTTCAGCCGCGCGAAAGGAAATACCCGGCAGGAGGGGCTATCCCGGATACCTTTACACCGACCTCGCGACAATATACGAGAGAGCCGGCAGAATAAAAGGGTCGAAAGGATCAATAACCATGATACCTATCCTTACGATGCCTGAAGACGATAAGACCCATCCCATTCCAGACCTGACGGGATACATAACCGAGGGACAGATGATACTGAACAGGGCTCTTTACAGAAAAGGAGTAAATCCCCCGATAGATGCACAGCAGTCACTGTCGAGGCTGAAAGACAAAGGGATAGGAAAAGGAAAGACGAGAGAGGACCACGCCGACCTTTTCAATCAGCTTTACGCGGCATACACGAGGGGAAAAGACGCCGCCGAACTGGCCGTAATCCTCGGTGAAGCCGCTCTTTCCGAACTAGACAGAAAATATCTGAGATTCGCACAGCAGTTCGAAGACAAATACATATCCCAGGATTTCGACGACAACAGGACGATAGATTTCACTCTCAATCTCGGCTGGGAACTGCTGTCTGTGTTCCCGAAAATAGAACTGAGAAGAGTCAGGGAAGAGTTTATTGAAAAGTATTTCAAGGCGTCCAAAAGCACGGAGAACTGAATTTGATCCTCGAAGTAAATCCTACAAGACAGGAACTTCTCAAACTCAGAAGGCGGATTGTCATCGCCAGGAGGGGGCACAAACTGCTCAAGGACAAGCAGGACGAACTCATGAGGAGACTTCTTTCCATGATAGAGAACGTAAAAAGCCTCAGGATTAAGGTTGAAAAGCATCTGGCCGAAGCGATGATGGAATTTGCAATAGCGAAAGGCGGAGCGGAACCGGGATTTGTCGAAGCGGCAATTATGTTCCCGAAGAAAAAAGTTTCGATAGAAGTCGGAAGAAAACAGATAATGAACCTGAGGGTGCCGTCTTTTGCGAGAAAAGTCAGCGGCGACATAATCTGCTACGGACTTGCGCAGACCACTGTGGAACTTGACAACTCGCTCGATGCGCTCGACAATGTCACTGAAGAGCTTCTCGACCTCGCCGAAAAGGAAAAAACGGTCTCAATGTTAGCCGACGAAGTCGCCAAGACGAGAAGGCGGGTCAACACTCTCGAGTATGTACTCATACCCAACCTCGAAGAAACCATAAGCTACATAAGGCAGAAACTTGCGGAAATGGAACGCTCCAACCTCTCAAGACTGATGAAAGTCAAAGACATAATAAGAGAGAGATAATTTTCCGAAAGGAATGATGTTAACATGTCAGGGATTTATAAAAAATTCACTGAAAGGAAGAGAAGATGAAAAAGAATCTTTTTGCAATTTGCCTAACAGCTATTCTGGTGTTTATTTCACAACCTCTTTCAGCGGATTTCACGTATTGGACATACGGAAATAACCCTGGTAATTGTTTTGAGGGAGTATATTACAGCTCCGGGAATTTTATAACAGCCGGGACATATACGGGATTATCAAAGGATTTTTCATATTTTAAACTGAACTCTTCCGGACAAATTATTACTAACCAGTTTTATGGTGAAAATACTTTATATGAGGTCTGCAATTTCTTTACTAAAGAATACAATTCAAACACGTACATATTGGGTGGTGTCGCATCAAGCTTTTTGAATAATAAGAGCATATATGTTGTAAGAATCGACTCAGATGGCAACTTAATTTGTGAAAATTACATAACCGATAATGATCCAGGAGATGATGAGGAACCTGGCGCCGAATATTCTGAACCTGGCAATGACGAAGACGGATATTGCCTTTTGATAGGCACCAGAACTTTTGGTATGGCAAAAAATATATTTATTTATACCCTCAACTCCGATCTATCTGAGAGAATGTACACTCTTATCCCATCCGATGAAAATCAGGAAGCATTCGGTATAGAAAAAATAATGAATAATACCCTTGAAAACAACAGATACATTATCGTCGGTTCAAGCGATGGAAAACAATACATAATGGTGTTTAATTATTGCGAGGAAGAAAATTTTGAAGTTGAAACCGATGTTGTTCTATTCGATGGTTGTCTGAATCAGATCATTGAATCTCAGGAAGGGAAATCAGAGTATTTTTATTCATGCGGTTATTCGGAATCAGGCGGCAGGAAAAAGATGTTTTTAGTTAAATTTCAGATTGACCAATATAACAATATTGACACTCTTTGGTCTAGAACGATTGAACAGGACACTTTGTACAATGTAGTGGCGAATGATTTGTTCCAATACAATAATAGTTGTGTTTATACCGGTGGTGTTAAGAAGAGAATAAGCGATGGTGTTGAATTCCCTTATTTTTTCTATTTCGACAGATTCGGCAATAACCCACAGGAATATTTTTATCCTGGTTTACCTAACACCGGATTGAAGGGTTTGTTCTCGAACACGTTGATTTATTTCTGCGGTTATTCAGGAAACAGCGCATTGTTTGCAAGACAATATCCGATAACTATACCTGATAATATTGAGAATGCCGAAAACAACATAGTGATAATGGGTGAAAAGAGCAACTCTGCGTTTGAATGTTGTATTTCTAGCGGATTTATAACGCTTAATGACGGGTCAGCTTCAGTCCATTTTTCTTTGTCTTATGGAAGCAGTTGTATTCTGGATATTTTTAACATTACAGGAAGCAGAGTAAAGACAATACATGCTGGTCAATTAAGCGTTGGAGACAATTCAATTTCATTTACAACGAAAGATTTACCTAAAGGTATTTATTTTGCCAGAATCAGCACCGCTAATGCATCAAGAACATTAAAGTTTGTTTTAACCCAATAGAAAAAGGGAAGCTTTCAACTTCCCTTTTCGAGCTCTTCAATTCTGTCTTTAAATATCCGGTCCGGTTTCCTTAAATATATCTTTTTATACAGTACCAAGGCATCTTCTCTGAATGAATACTCTTTCGAAATAGTGTAATAAGCATATTTAATGTTGGCTTCCTGTTCTTCATTCGTACTTTTCTTCAGCAAACTGGACATAATTTTTTTTGTTTGATGCCTGTCGTTTATTGCTGAAAGTTTCATTTCTAGAAGACCTGTTTCGAAAATAACGTCTAGCCTTTTGATTTTTTTTGCTATTTCTTTCACTTCCCGGGTGCATAAGGTTGATTCAGCGAATTTTTTCAGAGAATACAAGGCTTTTGCTTTGTCCATTAAAACATAGCAAAGTCGATATTTATATGAAATCTTCCTAGATATTTTTTCGGCATTTGAAAAAAATTCAAGAGACTTTTTGTATTGCCTTTTTAATAGATATATCTCTCCGATGTTGTTGTAATACAATGATGTCTGAACTGCATCAACCGATTTCATAGCCTCCTCCAGGCATTCCATGTACCCCCGAAGAGCTTTTGTATAATTGCCCTTCTTTTCGTAAACCAGAGAAATGTAACCCTTTGATATCATAATTTCTCGATTGTTTTTTGACAGTACAGCGTATTTTTTCTGCAGTTTGAAATTTCCAAGAGCTATCATATAATTTCCCAAGCGGTAATTGGCAATACCAAGATTTGAGTGTATTGTGCATTTTACATAATTGTCGTTAATGGATTCAAACGATGATAATACGTGATTTAATATTTTTATCGCTGTTTGGTTATCATGTCTTTTCATTGCATTTAGTGATTGAGCTATAAGTATGGATCTAATGCCCGTTCTGTGCCCTGTTTCTTGATATATAGTTATTGATTTTTTAAAATAATTGTCGGCAAATTTAATTTTACCTAAATCTGTATGAAGAGTGCCTATCATCTCGTTGATTTTTGCAATTCTCAATTTATCTTTTAGTT
>JAFGSQ010000030.1 GCA_016934535.1 candidate division WOR-3 bacterium | reverse complement strand
GCCGGAATCGATGTCCGGAATTGAAAACGCCGTGAAGGCGGGAAACATTTCGGATTATCTAAAGGAAAAGGAAATCAGGGACAAAGACCATCTGGAAAAAACCAACGAAGCCCTTATCCGGACAATAGAAAACGGGTATCAGGAAATTTCAAAATCTTCAACAGAACAGATATCCTCGCTCAACGGAAAATTGTCCGACATGATAGAAACTATTAAAGAATCCGGTAAAAACGACGAAATCAAAGATCTGCTGACACAGATAAACAGAAGCGAGACCTCTTTGGGGGAAGTTCTCTCTGAAAACACTGCCGTTCTTTCAGAAAGATACTCCAAAGAAATCTCCGAAAGTTTCGATAAACTGATGCAGAACCTTATCCCTGTTTCGAAAATGTCCGCTCAGGGAATAATCGAGATCAGGGATGAAATTAAAGATAACCTTCTCGCAATGCTCACCGAAAAGGATAAGAACGACAGGCTTTTTATGAAAGAAGCTATTTCGAGATGGGTAGAAGCTTACGGAAACGAGCAAAAATCCCTTTTCAATCTTGTCGGCGGCATGGATGAACGCATGGAGAGCATTGCCAGATCCCTCGCGGACATATCAGAAGGCAGGACACAAACCAGGCTCGTAGAATTTTTAGACAGCTTTGTCAAGAATTTTACCGCGGCAGAGAGTAAAAAAATACAGATGCTCATCGACTTCAGAGAAATAATCTCATCAAAAGTGCTTCCTCATCTTCACAATATATCCACTATCGCGGAACTCCAGAAACAAAGCACGGAGACTTCAATACAATTAACCTCCGCCGTCACTCAGCAAAACGAAATGGTGGCCAAATCCAATCAGGACATGACCGCGCTGATCGGCGAAGCCTCCAACAGCATTAAAAGAGCTTTCGCGGCCATAGAAAAAATCGTCGCTTCTCAAAATAAAAGCGTTGAAAAATTGAACTCTCTTTCAGATAAACTTGATTCTATTCTTTCAAAACAGATAGTCGTGTTTGAAAATGAAGAGAAGAACTTTAAACTTTTGGAAAATGAAAACAAAAGATCGAAAGCAATGATTCATAACGACCGCGGAGTAGGTTTTTATCACACAAAACAGCTCCAGGCCGCCGTAAAAGAATTCAAAACTGCAGTCGACCTTTCCCCCGAACTTCACGAACCGTATTTGAACCTAGGGGTAGTTTTTTCGGAAATGGGTGAAAATGACAAAGCCAAAAACTGCTTCACGAAAGTGATGGAAATGAATCCCGACGCAGTCGAAGCCTACATAAACCTCGGTATGCTTTACGTATTCGACAGTAAGTTCGAACAAGCCGAAAATTTGATAAAAGAATCCCTGAAATTCTCCCCGACTTATTCAAGATCTTATTCCGCCCTGGGAGAAGTTTATTTCAGAACTAAAAATTACAAATTAGCCGAGGAAGCCTGGAAAAAGGCCGTAGAACTGAATCCCATGGACGAAGAAGCCTCCAGCGGACTGAAACAATTGAGAGGAGACGACCTTGCCGAGTAACATTTTTCAGAGACTTTCGATTCTGCTGAAAGACAAGCAAAAGAAAACTTTTTTTTACAAATATTTTCAGGAAGACACCGAAAAGGCTTTTTTGTACAAAGTTGAATCCGAAGCCGAAGGAATCATGCCGGAAATTCATCACGAATCAAAGGACTCGGAATTTTTGACAGTTCCATTGGATGAAATCGCAAAAAAAATTCAGCAGGAACAGCAGGAGACTCAGCAGGAGACTTCTCAAGGCTCGGACATTTTCAGTTCTTTCGGCGCCGGCATAAGAGAAATAAGCTTCGAAGACGGCCAAAGCGAAAACTGAAACATCACCCGATGTACAAAACCGATTGGAAAACCATGGAATTAAAAACAAAACATGAAATAGAAAAAATGAGATCCGCCGGAAGGATTTTAGCCGGCATACTCACGGAACTTGGTAAAAACTGCGAAGCCGGAACTACCACCGGAAATATTGACAAACTCGCCTTTTCTCTTTGCGAAAAACACGGATCAAAACCGACTTTTTACGGTTACAGAAACTACCCGAGCGCCGTGTGCATCTCTGTAAATGACGAGGTAATACACGGTCTTCCCGGAAAGAGGATACTCGAACAGGGAGACATTGTCGGGATTGACATGGGAGTTACAAAAGACGGATGGACGGTAGATTCAGCAATCACCGTCGCTATACCTCCTGTTTCAGCTATTTCAGAAAAGTTAACGCGTGTGACGCTGGATTCGCTTTACGCGGGTATCAGAGCAGCAAAATCCGGCGGAAAACTTTTCAGCATAAGCGCTGCCGTTCAGAATCTGGTCGAACAAAACGGATTTTCAGCAGTCCGGGAATTCGTCGGCCACGGCGTAGGCAGACACCTTCACGAAGAACCGAGCATTCCCAACTTCATTCCCGACAAAAAATCCGGATTCAGAAACGTAAAAATCCTTCCGGGAATGACCCTGGCGCTGGAACCTATGGTCAATGAGAGATCGCCTGATGTAAAAATCGATGAAGACAACTGGACTGTCCGGACTCTGGACGGCGCTCTGTCCGCTCATTTTGAACATACGATTGCCGTGACGAAAGATGCCGTACATGTTTTAACTATTCGTGAAAACGAAACATTAGAAGAAATCATAAAGTTTTAAGGAGTGTGCATGCCCGATCACAAATATGAAAACCTGGAGTTCTATCCTGCATGGAACAAAATGGATGATAACGAAAAAAAAGAATCTTTCGATAAGGCTGAAGATTACAGACAATTTCTGAGTTCATCGAAAACCGAAAGGGAGGCGGTGAACTGGATAAAAGAGAGAACAAACAGCGATATTTACGTGCTTGACGAATTCATGAACAAATCGATAGCCGTCTCACGGCGCGGTGAGGAACCGCCGGAAAACGGCATAAACATTATTGCCGCCCACATAGATTCACCCAGGCTGGATCTCAAACCCAACCCGCTTTACGAAGAATGCGGCCTTGCCTACTTTAAAACTCATTACTACGGAGGAATAAAAAAATACCAATGGGTCTGCAGACCTCTCGCCCTTCACTGTTTTGTCATAGATGAAAAAGGCACAAAAAGAAGCATCGTGATAGGAGAGAAAAAAGGCGACCCCGTGTTTACTATCAACGATCTTTTGCCGCATCTTTCTCACAAAATCCAGGACGACAAAAAAATCGCTGAAGCTATTGCAGGGGAAAAACTGAACCTTCTCGTTTCTTCCCTTCCCCACGAAAGCAAAGATGACACAAAGGAAGCGGTAAAAAAAGCCGTCGTCTATTTTTTGAACGAAAATTACGGTATTTCCCCTCAGGATCTGCTTTGCGCGGAATGTGAAGCCGTCCCGGCCGGAGAAGCTCAAGACGTCGGTTTTGACAGATCTATGATCGGCGGATACGGCCAGGATGACAGGATATCGGCATACTGCGCGTTCAAAGCTCTCGAAACTGCAGTTAAACCAAAAAAAGCCTGTATGACTCTATGGTTCGACAAAGAGGAAACGGGGTCAAACGGAGACACGGGAGCTGATTCCGTAATTATTGAAGACGCGGTGCACAATCTGCTCAAAAAAACAAGAAAAGACGTCCCTTATTCGCTCATCAGAGAAACCATGCGAAAAAGCCTCTGCATTTCAGCAGACGTTGCATGCGCTCTCGACCCCGATTATCCGGACGTTTTCGAAAAAAACAACACAGCCAAACTCGGTTACGGCGTCTGTGTCGTAAAATACGCAGGGTCAAGGGGAAAATCCGGAACAAACGACGCCCACGCTGAAATTTTTTCAAAGATCAGAAACTTGTTCAACTCTAACAGAGTCGTTTGGCAGGTGGGCGAACTGGGTAAGGTCGATGAGGGCGGAGGAGGAACCGTGGCAAAATTCATATCGTACTGGGGAATACCGACAATAGACTGCGGAACCCCTGTCCTTTCGATGCACTCCCCGTTCGAAGTATCCCACAAAGCTGACATATTTCAGACAATCAAAGCTTTCAGATCTTTTTACATTTCATAGGAGACAACAATGCCGTATCTAGCTATTAATGGCGGAGAACCCGTAACAAGAGACTCTTTTCCTGTCTGGCCTGTTTTTGGAGAACCAGAGAGAAACAACCTTCTCAAAGCCTTCGAAAGCGGCAAATGGGGTTCAATAAACGGAACTTTCGTAAGGGAATTTGAAAACAAGTTCAGTGAATTCAGCAAAGTTCCCCACAGCGTCGCCGTTCCAAACGGTTCCGTCGCTTTGTCACTCGCTCTTAAGTCATGCGGAGTTGGCCCAGGCGATGAAGTTATAGTACCCGGCTACACATTTATCGCTTCGGCGATGTCGGTTCTTGACGCTCTCGCCAAACCGGTTTTTGCCGACATAGACCCCGAAACTTTCAACATAGACCCTTCATCTGTCGAGAAATTAATATGCGCAGACACAAAAGCCGTTATGCCGGTTCATTTCGCCGGAAGATCAGCCGACATGAAAAAAATAAGAGACATCGCTAAAAAACACGGCTTGGTTATTATAGAAGACGCATGTCAGGCCTGGGGCAGTTCATTTTCAGGTAATCCCGTCGGCACTCTGGGCGACGCCGCCTGCTTCAGTTTTCAATCCTCCAAAAACATCTCTTCGGGCGAAGGCGGCATAATAATCACCGGATCCGGTGAAATTTACAAAAAGGCCAAAAGCCTTGGAAATTGCGGCAGAAGCGAGACAGGGCTATGGTACGCGCATTACAACTACGGGGGCAATTACAGAATGACAGAATTCCAGGCAGCAATTCTTTTAGCTCAACTTGATAGATATCCGGAACTGCACAAGATAAGACAAGACAACGCCAGGGAACTTGCAGATAAAATATCGGGGATAAAAGGATACAAAACCCTTTCCTCGATCGAAGAAGGATCTGTTTCATCCTGGCACATATTTCCGTTCAGACTCGACACAGATTTTTGGAACGACATACCGAAAACCGACATAGTCAACGCAATCAGAGCCGAAGGCGTGCCTGTAAGCGCCGGTTATTCTTTGCCTGTTTACAAACAGCCGGTTTTCACCGAGAAGAATTTTGGACCGGGGGGCGGTCCGGTCTCATACTTTAAAACACCTTTCCCAGATTTCAATTCTTTTCGCCTGCCCAACACAGAGAGAGCATGTTTCAACGAAGCTTTGTGGATAACACAAAACATGCTTCTTTCGGATAATAAAATGATCAGTGTTATAATCGATGCTCTGGTGAAAGTTTTTAAGAACAGGGACGAGATGAGAAAATAAAGTGCCTGTTAACACTTCTATCCTGCTTGTCGACGACAACGAACTCATTTTAAATACAATAAAAATGTCTTTGGGGGGCGAAGATTACATCTTTCTCACAGCTTTTAACGGAAAAGAAGCTTACGAAAAAGCTTTGAAAGAAAAACCCGCGCTCATAATCACCGACGTCACTATGCCTGAAATGGACGGAATAGAACTATGCCGGAAAATTAAAACCACTTTTGAAACCAGATTAATTCCCGTAATAGTGATAACCGCTTACGACGCTTTAGTCGACAGATTGAAAGCGATAAAAGCAGGCGCCGACGAATTTTTATCCAAGCCTTTCAACCCCCTCGAACTCAAAGTGCGGATAAAATCGTTCCTGAAATTAAAGCATCTGCTCGACAAACTCGAAGACGTATCTATGGTTATCGCCTCTCTGGCCAAAGCAATCGACGCCAGAGACTCTTACACTCAGGGTCACAACGAGAGAGTCTCTTTCCTGGCGCAAATAATTGCCGGACATTTCAACCTGACACCGGCGACTAAAAGCGAAATGGAAGAGGCCGGTCTTCTGCACGACATAGGAAAAATAGGCATTCCGGAGAGTATTTTGCAGAAACCAGGCACTTTCAATCAGAATGAGCGTAAAATTATTGAAACTCATCCGGTGATAGGAGAGGAGATACTCAAGCCTTTGAAATCGACCGTCAATTTTCGTTCAATAATCAGATCACATCACGAAAAACTCAACGGTACAGGTTATCCCGATGCTTTAAAAGGCGACGACATTCCTTTCCCTGTGAGAATAATATCGGTTTCCGATGTGTTTGACTCTCTTTCGACAAACAGACCCTACAGAAAAGCGATGACGCTTGAACAAACCCTCGGAACCATAAAAGAAGAAGTCGACAAAGGATTCTGGGATTCCGAGGTTTTCAAGGCTCTCGAAAAAATCATCGGTGAAGAAGAAGTAAAATCCCTGTACAGATTTTAACATTTATCTGAAATAGAAAACCGCCTCGAAAGAACTGCTTCTGACGGCGGTTTCTTTTATCGTCTCATTTCCGTCGGTCTTCCAAAGAAACGAATATTCTTCGCCTTCAATTTCAATTACCGCCAGCGCTCTCGTTTCTTCTTCAACCAGTACGGCATATAGTATTTCTTCAAAGATCAAAAAAACGCTTTTTTCCCTGCTTTCTACGATTTCTCCCTCGGCCCGGCCCACGCAAAGAGAGAAAAAAAGTTCTCCGAAAGGAACGAGCGGGGCAATGTCATTTTCGGTCCAGCTCCTGTATTCCCTCCAAACACCGCTTTCGTCCTTCCATTTGACTTCGAGGGAATCATAGGATTTTCTCGCCTGAAATAGAGAAACTCCGAAAGGACCCGCGACGTTTATAGTCCAAAGCGAATCGTTGTGCAAAACCGCAAAATCTCCGGACATATCTCCGTACGGGGTTTTGAGAACAACTATTCCTCTCCATACGGAATCGGGAGGTTCTTGGAAATAAACCAAATCCTGAACGAGCAACGTCCGCTCTTCCTGCCCAGAAATTGCACTTCTTGAAGCACACCCGATAATAACCGAAACAACAGCCGAAAAAAGCGCTGTAATATAAAATGTATTTTTCACTTCACAGACCTTCCGCTTTAATTATCCACAAGTACCCGGTGGGGATTTTTTTCGCGTGACTTACAAAAATAATGTCGCCGTCAACGGAAACTTTTTCTGCCGGAGAAGATTCCCGGCAGAACGCCACGAGGTCCCCTTTTTTATCGTAGATATTCAATCCGTCAATATCAGAAGCGACAAAAACATGGTTTCCCGACAGTTCAACGTCATAAGCGGGAACATCCGACACGGCTCGAATGAACTCGCCGCACTTGCCTTCGGTCAAATCGTAAATCATAAGTCCGCCCTGCTCAGCGGCGATATAGAGTTTCTCTCCGTCGGTAGCCAAACCGGCGATCCCTGGTAAATCCCCAATAGTCGCCTTGAGCTCCCCTCCGACAAACACGCACACTTTCTTCATGTCCCAGAGTCCCGCCGCAATAATGTCTCCAAAGGCGCATACATGAGATGCGCTTCCGTCTAGGTTTATCCTGTCCGCGAGAGAATACGAGACGGCTTGTCCTATTCCGGGTCTCGTCCTGAATACCAGGACACCGCTTTCGCCGCAGGCGCAAAAAGCTTCATCTCCCCTTACGGCGACGTCGAAAAACATCGTCCCCGTGTCCGGGGAAATTATTCTCCCCACCGCTTCGAACCCCCCGATTCTCTCAACTATCAATACACCGTCGGTCCCCTCAACGACATAGAACTTTCCTTCGAAGTACCTGATATCCCTGACGTTATACCTATCCCTTACTATGTGGCCCCTGTCAATTAATTCAAGAGAATCACCGCCGCGCCATTCGTATCCATTGAGGTACTGTTTTGACAGGGCGTCGAAAACTGCTAAAAAACCGCCTTCTCCAGCCGAAATCGACGAACATGTTCCCAGAATGCTGTCGATTACATGAAATTCCAGTGGATCAATAACTTCGCTTGATTCAACTTCAGCTGGCGCGCAGGAGAAAACTGCCGTAATAGTTGAAAGAATAACTGCTTCAGTAAAAAAAAGTCTCATCTTTTGTTCCTCCTGATATTTTCCTTCTTCTCGCCCATGCATTGAGTCTCGCTTTATTCTTTGCCGTCAGTTTGAACAACTCGTCTCTGAGGGCATCGCTGTTGCCGGGGTGCCTCCTGTAATGGTAGAGCACTTCGTGGACTCTTTTCAACGAATATTTTTCAGTCACTTTCAGAACCATGTCGTAATCTTCGCCGTAATCGCAGAAATCTTTTTCGTCAAAATAACCCATTTCCTCGATGACGGATTTTCTCCATACTCTGGCCGCTCCCGCGCCGTCAACCCTGAGAATGTTGTTTACCGAATATTCCTCGTGACGGACAACTCCGAGATCTTCAAAAGTCAAACCGTTCTGATCTATAAGATCATAATAGCTGACTGCCAATCCCGCCGAGGGGTCTGATTCGAGAGCGTCGGTCATTTTTCTCAGGGTCGAAGCGGAATACAAGTCGTCTGAATCGAGCTGGGCGATGTATTTGCCCACAGCGTTCCTCACTCCGAGATTGAGAGCTTTGGCGATCCTGTTGTCTTCTCTCCTGAAAACCCTGATTCTCGGTTCGGTTTCGGACAATTTCAATGCCTCATCGTACGTGCCGTCGCTCGAACAGTTGTCGACTATCAGGATTTCCCATTTCTCAAAATCCTGTCTTCGGACGCTTTCGACAGCCTGAAGCAGTAATTCCGCTCTGTTGTGTACGGGTATTACGACACTCGCAATCACACCGTCGTCAGGTAAAATACTTTCGGAAACCTTGTTTGTGTTATCGCAGAAAAAATAAATTTTCTGCCTTTTTTGAAAATTTTCGAAGCATTTTTCAACCTGAAGCTTGTAATCTTCATTATAAAAAAGATAAGAAAAACCTCCGTATTCACCTTCTGACGGAAAGAAAAGCCGTTCTTTCAATGCGTTCGTTTTTTCAGGCAAATCAAACGAATACATGATTTCGGGAATTCTCAGTATTTCCCTCTTGTTCCAGAATTTCAAAAGCATGTCGTAATTGTAGGCCTCGGGAAATTCAGCGCTGAACAGACCTTCATCTTTTACGAAATCAGTTCTGTATATTCTCAATTTCCCGAAATTCCATCTCTCCGTCCAATCGCCGTTGTAGTCGTACAATCCTATTCGTTTTCCGTTTTTCTCGAAGTCTCCGTAAAAAATTCCTGTGTTTTGTCTGTTTTTTGCCGCTGATTCCAATATTCTGGTAAAATTTTCATTTATATAGACTCCCGGCGCGACTATCGCGAACCATTCACAACTTGCTTTTTCAATCTTTTCATTCACTGATTCGGGAGAATAGTCTTTTGAAAAAAGTATTTCGGCGGCTCCGGTCTTTTCAGCGCATTTTATCAACGATCTGTGTTCGGGTGTATCTTTGAGTCCACTTGCCAGAATAAAACTCGTTCCTGAATTTTTCCTAAATCTCTTTGTAATCTTCAAAAAACCCTCCCGTCAATTTTCCTGTATATCCAGGCGGAAGTCAGGACTTTCGGCACGTACGCTCTTGTTTCGGCGAATCCTATGTTGGATATGTATTCTTCTTCTCCTCCTCCGGCGCAAATCCATTTCCTCGCATTCCCCGGTCCTGCGTTGTATGCGGCCAGAGCGATTTCAATTTTTTTAAAGTTCGAAAGCTGATCGGAAAGATATTTTGCTCCGAACGTGAGATTGTCGTCCGGATCAGTCAACGAGTAAGAACGAATCCCGAGAGTCGAAGCCACCTGGTTTGCAGTCGCAGGCATCAACTGAGCCAAACCGACTGCCCCTGCCCAGGATATTACACTTTCGTCGAAAAGACTTTCCGTTCTGACAAGTCCCTGAAGCCAATAAATATCAAGAGAAAACCTTTCAGCGGCGTTTTCTATTGCCAGTCTGTACGCCTGAGGATAAATCATAAAAAAAAGCTCGGAAGGACAAGGCTCTCCTATCTGACTTCTCACAGAAGACGCGTATACTATCGATTTATATCTGTCGAGGCCTGCGGCAGCTGTTTTGGCCATTAAAAATTTTTCGAGCGGGTTGGCGGATGCGACGGTTTCCAGTTCTTTTCTTGCCCAAGTTCTCAGGCCGAAAGCGTAAAGAAATTTTGCTCTCTCGCATGCTTTCGCGGCGTTTTCTCTCATCTGATAGTCTGAAAGAGCCTCTTCGACGGTTTTTGCAAAATCGATCGAAAGCGGAATCACGTTGATTTCCATCTCAGTGAGACGCCTTTCAGATCTTCTCGCGTAATCACTGTTTGGCAGTGAGGTTCCGATTTTTCTGAAAATTTCGGCGGCTTTATCAGGACTCATCTTCAGAGCCGTAGTATAGACCAATGAAACGTTGCGCTCCGTAATCCTGAGGCCGGAAACGTATTCGCCAAATTCGGCTGTTTCGCGTGTGTCCAGCAATTTAAACATAATGTCTGCGGCTTTTTGAATCATGTCGTTTGAATGAGGAGACTCAAAAACAGTTTTCAGCAATCTTATGGCTTCCGTTCTATCGCCTTTGCCTATTTTCAATTCTGCAAGATAGACTAGTGCGTCATCGTAAAGATCTCCCGTCTGAAATTCGGACACGAACGAAGACCAAACCGCCTCTTCTTCGGATTTTTTGCCCAGGGATCTGAAGCACAAACCGAGATTGTAAAGGGCGGTTCTTCTCAGAGAACTTTTTGCGGCATTCTCGAGGTATAAAACTGCGTCTGAGTGCCTGGAAAGCCTTCTCAAAGCTCTCCCGAGAATTAAAGAAGCCTCGGAATCGGACCAGTTTGAGAGAACGTAAGGCTCGAGAAGGCTGACCAACTGTTCATATTTCCTCGAGCTTTCAAGGGAACGGGCTCTTGCGAGGGTGTCGGTTTCACCGAGTGAAATGAGAAGCGACCACGCGCTGTCAGAAAATTCATTCGCCGAAGGCAGCAATTCAGTAAGATAATGAATCGCTGACACTGTGTCCCCCAGAGAAAGAAATATTTTTCCGGCTCTGAACTTTTCACCATCGTCAAGCGATGAGTGTCTAAAATGGCGAACGGCTTCGTAAATGTCTCCCCTGGAAAGGTAAATCTGCGCCAGATCTCCCGACACGTAGGGATTAAGCAACGTAGAGTGTTCTTCGATAAATTTCTCCCCGGTCGATAGGGCCGATGCGGTGTCTCCCGTCATGAGATACGAACAGAATATAAAGTAATCCGCATAATCTTCTATACAAATCGGTACGCCTCCGGAAGCGCTGATTCGTATAAATCTATCCACCGCTATTTTGTAGTCTCTTCTTTCGAAAGCCTCTACAGCTTCGGCAAAATCCGCGTATTGACCTCTGAAAGTGTTGTCGTATCTGAAAAGAGGTCCCGAAATTTCGACGGCCAAAATGCTCTTGTCTGAGATCTTCTTCGCCCAGAACAAACTGCTGTCATAAGCGTTCATTGACAGATAGACGCAAGCCGCCCATACACAATACTCGGACGAAGATCTTTCGAATTCATTCTCGTACGAAAGAAGATCTCTTGCTAGGAGAACGTCTCCTCTGCGGAAAGCTTCGCCGATTTCATCAGTGCCGGCAAATAAAAGGCATGTCGCACAATTGACAAGAAAAACTGAAAAAACAATAATTGCGATTTTTTTCATTGTTTCAACTCTCCTTTTTCAACTCCGAAGGGTTCCCCCGGCAGTTTTCCGGGCCGTCTCCTTTATCTCCGTGCGGACATCTGTGCAGTTCGTAGCAATTTGCCATCTCATAGCAGGGTCTTTTTTCTGCCCAACTGAATCTGCTCAGATCAACGCTTTCGTAGATTTTCAGGATTCTGCATCCCGGAAAATAATGCCTCAAAATAAATTTATGATCGAATCCCTTCGCGGCCAGGTTCATGGCTCCTATCTGGCACATTCCTACACCGTGACCCCACCCCGCGCCGCGGCAAATCCAATTGTCTCCTTCGTCAGTCAAATAAAATGAGGCCGACGGAAGAGTCGAGTGCGAGAAGATTTTGCGCACATTCAGTTCACCGGAAACAAAGCACTCTCCGCGTTCGCCCTTGAATTTTACTTTAATTACCCTGAATGAGGGAGTCACTTCGAGCGGTACAGCCGAAATCACTCTTCCTATAGAATGCCCGGCCAGAGCGAGATTTTCCGAAACCTCTTCTTTGCCTATTTTCTTCTCCCACCTGAAATATTCCGAGGCGTATGAGAATTCTTTAAGGTCGCTCGATGAAGGAGCGCAAAGGATGCCCGGAAATGAGCCTTCGACGTAATGCCGCAAACTTTTGCATTCCGGATTTTCTTCAATACTGTCCCATTTTTCAGGCATGTAGGAATGTGCCCGGTCTCCGCCCCATGCGTCCTGGAATTTCACGGTCACGCCTCCGCACATTTTTGAAAACCTGCAGTCGGCAATTTCGTCGCCGTAGATGAGAAATTTTCCTGCGGTATGGGAAACGGCGGAAAGTATTTTATCTGTTTCTCTCAGTACACCGCGATAGTCCTGGCAATGATCGTCCGCGCAAAGATTGAAGTTTTCACCGGCGTGAAGGCTCTTCGACATGCTGAAGGCGGAGGATCTTGCTACAATCGCCTGAACTTTTAAAAACTCGGCGGGACACCGGGATTTCATTTCGGATCCGACAACCGAGGCGATGTAATATTCTAACGGGATTTCGTTTATAACCGTTATGCCGCGAGAAGACGAAACGAGTTCCAAAGTCCCTCGAAAGGCGTGATCTTCTTCGTGCTCCCAGTGAAAAGACTCGCCGACCTTGATCCCCCTTACGACTGAAAAACAGCTCTCGATCCTCAGCGGCGAAGAAAATATTCTCTCTTTCATAAGAATTTTTTCCCGTGAATTCCTGAACTCGCAGTCTCCGGAAAACCTATGCCCGTCGTTTCCTGGAAATGATATTTTTACGCTGTCCCTCGGACCCGCGACTTTAATTCTGATTAGATTGTTTTTTATCATTTCAGAATCGCCGCCCATTCAACCCTCCACAGCATTTTCGACAAATTCAATTTCACCTTTGACAGAATCAATACTCACCAGTACGCCGAGAGGCAGGGTTATCTTGTCGGGAACGTGCCCGAAATCGGCTCCTGTTATCACGGGGCAATTCAATGAAGATAGCCTTTCAGCGACAACTTCATCGCATGAAGGCGGCTGGTCCGGGCAGGAAGCAAATTTTCCCACAAGGACGCCTTTTACGCCGTCGAATTTACCGGCGGCTTTTAGATGAGTGAGAATTCTGTCAATCCTGTATGGGGACTCTCCGGTGTCTTCAAAGGCGAGTATTTTCCCTTCCGTTTCAATTTCGTATTCAGTTCCTATGGATGTCTGTATGAGCGAAAGACACCCTCCAGTCAACACGCCCTCAGATTTACCCGATACGACGCTTTTCCATCCGTCCGGAAATCTGTGAACACCGGTGCACTTTCCCGTCGCCATTCTTTCGAGAAAATCAAAAGAGAAATCGGATGGATTTTTCCCGAAGTCGGCAGAAAGCATGGGTCCGTAAAAATTTACGAGTCCTTTTTTGAGCAACACGAGCGAAAGAACAGTCAAGTCTGAAAATCCGCAGAAAATTCCGTTAAAAAAACTCAGTTCATTTGAACGGAAAATATCATCGGCTATCCTCGAACATCCGTAACCGCCTCGTATTCCAATTATCATACCAGTCTCCGGATCTTCGAAAGCTTTAAGAAGCGATCTTTTCCGCGTGACGTCATCGGCCGAAAGATACCAGGTTTCCTCATCAAAACCAAAATCCTCCACTTTGTAACCTTTTTCGGCGAAATACTTGACTGCGAGAAAAAATCTTTGTTTGTCCTTCAGGGGACCAGCCGGAAGGATGGGTACTATCTTTGAATTTTTCCCAAGTTTTCTGGGTTTTCTCATATACTAAAAAAGAGCGGAAAACCGCTCTTTTTAAAAAAGGCTAAAATTTCTTTCACTGATTTGTGGTCACGCTTATCTTGCCTTCACAGTTCCAATTTTTCTCGTAACCGTATGCGTCTTCGCCCGATATGCGTATGTTAAGATAAACCTGTTCGGTGGGATTGGCTATCAAGTAATTTCTGATTTCAACCGTGGGGACAGGATATGAATTCAGCGCTGTCGCTCCTGCTTCTCCCGTCGGGATCAGAACGTCTATGTAACGGGTTATGTTGTTTACGCCTGTAATTGTCGAACCGTCATTTTTCCTGAAACTGAATTCGGCCCTCAAAGCTCTCGCTTCGACATCGTTTGTCACTCTCACTGTCACGGAAATAGTCGTGAAAGACGAATCTGCCACGACAAAAATCTCGGGATTTATTTCTTTTACAACTACCTCCGGCGTCGCGACCATTTTACCGCAACCGATACTGAACAGAGCAATAAAAACGACCGCCGTATAAAATCTTAACATCGAAACCTCCTTTTTTTCCTAGAACCAGATTATAATACTTTCATATAATTTTTTCAAGCGCTTT